>CANQYF010000028.1 GCA_947628075.1 uncultured Bacilli bacterium
TCGTCAAAAAAGGATTAAATTCCTTTTACTTTCGGCTTTTAATCCTCTTTACTAAAATTTTTCATGTCTTTATCCTGTCAATTTGTTAATTATAAATAACTATGAAAAATCATTCCATAATTTTTCTGACGTACTTTATATAAAAAGCTGTATCATCAAAAATTTTGAATATACATAGTTTTTAACTTTTGCTGCTAATCGTTTAGACATAAAAGATACAAAAACAATTATGGCATACAATATCATATTTTTATTTTAAAAATAATACCTATTAAAGTATATAACTTTAAATTTATTAATTTATAAATAATTTTATGTTTTGCGCTCATATATAATAAATATTTATTTTTTTTAAAATCTTTAAAGTTATTATTTAAATATTTTTTATATTCATTTATAATCAACTTTTTTTCTTTCATATTGTTATTTGTTCTTATTATTCTTACAATCCCACAAATATAAATATTATATATGCATAGATACTCTATTTCACTATAATATTTTTTATAAAATTTATTTTTTTTACAATAATTTATTATTTCATCAAAACTATAAAATATCTCTAAATTTCTTTTTAAATTAGAATTGTTCATTATTGAACCTTCTCTTAATAAGTAATTGTATAATGGCTTATCAATAAAAGAAACCTTCTTGGCATTTATCATAACCTTTGTGGTAAAATCAACATCTTCATACCATACATTAGATCTAAACTCAAATTTATTATTAATTAATAGTTCTTTTTTATATAATTTATTCCAGGCAGCTAACTTATATTTTAGTAAATTATTATTTATTTTTTCATTTATAATTGCTGATTCAACTTTTAAAATACGATAATTTTCATCTAACAAATTATTACTGCATAAGACAATATCACTATTATTTTTTTTTGCTAGATTGTACATTTCTTCTAACATTTTTAAATCGGCAAAATCATCTGAATCGATAAAAGCAACATATTCACCTTTTATATGTTTTAAACCATAATTGCGTGCTGAGCCTAAACCACCATTTTCTTTTATAAAGGATTTAACTTTATTAGGATATTTTTTAACAAATTTATCAATTATCTTTTGTGAATTATCGGGACTTCCATCATTTACTACAATTATTTCTATTTCTTTTAAAGTTTGATTAACTAAACTATCTAAACATTTTTCAATATATTTTTCTACATTATAAACTGGCACTATTACACTAACTTTTATCATATTTTTTTATCCTTTCAAGTATCAAGAAAATTATGCTTTTTCACATCTTTTTGCAAATCCAAAAATTCTTTTTTTAAAATTTCTATTTCTTTAGAAATTAATTTTTTATCTATAGTGTCTTTTAAATTATACAATTCCCCTGGATCATTAACCAAATCATAAATAGCATAAAATGAGTTATCTTCAAATTTTTTATGAACGTTTACACTCATCACCACAAGCCATTTTTTATTTCTTATACCAAACCATAAATCTCGACGATTATAATCAGGACAACCACCATCACGAATATTTTCAAGTAATACGTAATCTCTTGCTTTGTTTTTTAATATTGAAATGCCATCATATTCTTTTGGGATTTTTATCCCATTGACATCCAATAATGTAGCAGGTATATCTTTTGAATTATGAAATCCAGTAATTTTTTGATTTTTTATATCCGTTCCCCAAAGAACAAAAGGCATATTATAGTTTTCCTTGTGAACATTATTGACATAATTAGAACGATATGGGTCAAAAGAATAAGAAGATCCATGATCAGCACATATAGCAATATTAACATTATCTAGCATATCATGTTCTTTCAAAAAATTATATAATTTTCGTAAACAATTATCAGCATAATGTAATGAAACATCATATGATAAATTTCCTTTATAACTTTTTGGTACTTTTTTTACAAATTCAGCAATTTCATTAAATTCTTCATCTAATTGCTTAAAATCATTAGTATCATAAGTATAAAATATTTCTGGACTATGACAATCATCAACATGAATATAAGCAAAATAGGGCTTAGCATCCTTATAATTTAAAACCCAGTTTTCAAAATGTTTAAAAGTACTATCCATACTTGGAATACTTTTTTTCCAAGATTCATCTTTAGGTTTTATTTTTTTTAACATAAAGCGATTTATAAGTATATTTAAATACATTTTAAATAATTTTTTTCTTTCTTCTTTTGGTGTTAAAATTAGTTTACTATTTTTTAAATTACACCAAAAATTTTTATAAAACATTTTTTTTACTATTTTTTTATAGCGTTTATATAACTTATTGCCTTCCTCTTCATTCAATCTTTTTGTTAATTTATATTTTTTAATTACAAAAATTGGATGTTCTAATCCTTTTTCTAATAATTCTTTGGCATAATTAACTTTATTTTTGTGAAATTTTTGATATTCTTGCTCAAATATTTTGGTATCAATTTCTAAATTTGTTAAATCCATATATGGTCGAATAAATGTAACAATTTCACTATTATCTTTTAATTCTTGGAAATATTTATGATAAAAATTTAAATTATCTTCTAACAAATCTAGATAAATTTTAAAATCTTTATCATCAAGTTCATTATTTAAATACAAATTACGATAATATTTGCCTCGATTATTCCAAAAGCCATCAAAACCAAATGGGTCAGAATAAAAATCATCGGTTACTCCAGGATAATCCTTACAAGGTAAAACAGATGGCTGACGACCATTAAAAAAAGTTCGATAGCCATTTTTTTTAAATGTTTCCATTATATTTTCTTTATCATAAAGCCTTTTCATAAATCCACCATGTTTCATTGTATCTAAACCACATAGTAAAGAAACAACAGCAGCTTCAGTAAATGGGGCCTCCGAATACATATTAGTACAATCTAATCCTTCTTTACGTAATTTTTCTAAAAAAGGCATCGGATTATTTCGATATGGTTGACCTATTGTTTTTTCATAATATAGTGAATCAATAACAATAAAAATCATATTTTTTTTATTATTCCTCATACTTTTTTCTCCGTTCTTTAATAAGGTTTAATCCTCTTGTAATAAATTTATCTTGTTTAATTATTTTAAAATAAATAGTTACAATTATGAAATTTATTATAAAGCAAATTACCCCTAAGAAAAACCATTGAATCAAATTATTTACAGCGAATTGATGGGTTACTAAAATAAGTATACCATAACTAAATACCCCAATTATTGCTAAAATGAATAAGTCCAAATGATAATTTATCTTATTATTTTTAAAATAATTTTTATTTAAAATAATTGGATACATTATAAACTCTCCAACAATATAAGAAATAACTGTTGCCAATAAGACTCCAGATATACCAATTTTAAATAATAAAACAAAAGATAAAACTAAATTAACCATGCTTTGAAAAATAATGCATTTTTTTATTTTGCCAAAATATCCTAAAGCTGATGTATATACCTCTAAAGGAATTTCTATTGTTTTAAAATATAAAATCATAACTACACAAAAACTACCTAAATAAGGTAAAGTATAAGAATCTCCATAAAAAATTGAAACAAACGGAGTTATCACTACTAAAAGAGGGATGCATATGAGATTTGCTAAGTAGAAACACATTGAATTAAATTCTTTAAAAAAATCTTTAGATTTTTTACTATCTTCCACTAATAAATTTCCGACACTTGCTAATGAAGCACTACCAATTTTTTTGACAATTGTCTGTAAGGAATTTACTATATATGAATAAGATGTATAAATAACTACAGAAGCCGAGCTTATATATTTAGAAATTAAAACTACATCAATATTATTAAATATAATATAAGCAATTTTTTGAACAATTAAATTTTTACTTTCTTTTTTAAATTCATAATCTGGCTTCACATCTTTGTAAGTAAATTCTTTATAATCTTTTTTACATATGTATATTATAAATATATTTTGAACAATAGAACAAAGCAAAAATAATAGCATTAAAGATAAAAGATCTAAATGCAAGCATAATAAAAGCATTTCACCCAAGCCACGAATAATTATAAGAATATAAACGACTAAATGTACTTTATATAAATTTTGCCTTGCTTCTAATATAACTTTTTGGCTTGTTACCATATAATTTATAGCATTGGAAATAATAAATAAAATAAAACAAATTTGAATATACCATAATGGTGTTGTATAATCGGATAAAAAAAAGTCTATTTTAAAAGATAAGATTAAACCTATTATAGTAATAACTACGGCAATTTTATTATAAAAATTACGACCCCCTTTTAATATAGAATTAATTTTTTTTGTATCATCTTTACTTACTGGTTTATATAAAGAATATAAAATACTTCCTGTTAGACCAGCATCAATCAAAGAAATATATGAAAAAATTTGACTGAATAATTGATAAATACCTGTTTTCTCATTACCTAAAAAAAGCAAAAAAACTTTAATTTTAGCTACTCCAATTAAAGCCACTAAAGTAGTTAAAATTAAACTTGTTATCAAATTTTTAGTAGTCTTTTTTGTACGCAAAATTTCACCTTCTTTTTATTTCTCTTAATTTAATATTATTATTTTTTAGAATTTGGTATTTCGTATAAGAACTCCTTTAAATTATTTTCAATATACTTTACTTCTTCTGCATATTCTTCTTTTTGATATATTTTAGTATTTTTTATTGAAATATTAGGATCAAAATATTTTCCCTTATAAGTATGTTTACGATTTTCAAATCCCAAAAATTTTTCTATGTTTTTAGTAGTTTCATCATAATTATAAATTAAATCTTCAAAATGAATCCTTAATATTTTTTTACTATTTGTTTTTATTTCTGTTTCTTTTAATTTACGAAAATGCTTACAAAACTCTTTAACATCGAAAGAAAAAGGCACACATTCATTTTTTAAAGAATATATATATTTGTTAGAAATAAAAACATCCCTTGGATCACGTTCCACTACAATCACTTTTAATTCATCACCAAAGTAATTATCAATTCTATGTAAATTATGTGGTAATAATAGTTGATCTAATAATAAATCTTTTTCCGATTTATCAACTATATTCATAATATTATTTAAATATTTTTTTGCATATTTATAAAATTCTTCTTTACTTGGATAACTCAAATACACTTTTTTATATCTAAGAGGTCTTTTTAATTTAATTTTTTTTAAAGTTATCAAATAAACTATTTTTCTTACTATTAGTTTGAATATCATTTTTAAATTTGGCAATTCTTGCATATACCAATAAGTATTTTCTAATTTTAAAGTTGTAATATCATTCACAAAATTTATTGATTCTTTATAAAAATATTTACCTATAACATTTTTATAGTTTCCAACCCACCAAAATTTTTTGTCATATAATTCTTTCATACGAGAAAGAAATTTGTGAATTGCTTCATCACTTCTTAAAGCATTATTACCTATAAGTAACTTGTCTTCTAAGTCAAATAAACCATCTGGGCAATGTAAAAAAACATATTCTAAATCCCCATATTCATTATTCACATTTTCATATTCTTTTATTAGATCTGTAACAGCTGATGAACCAGATGCCATATATCCCGCAGAAACAATTATTTTTCTCATATACATTTAACCACCTTTACAAAGTACATAATACACTGCACATTTTTATTAAAACTATAAATATTATAAATGATAAATATTAAAAAAGATTGTTTAATAATATCTTTTTAATGTCGTTACAAAATTCTTATGCCCAGAACTTTTCAGTAGGATTTTTTAAATCCACTTCCTTTAATTCAGTATCTTTTAGCATTTCATATATCTTTGATGCAAAATAGACATCATGCATACCAATACCGATATTATATGCCATTATCCTTTCTTTATCATTTTTTCGTCCTTCACTTTTTTTATTTATTACATCCGCTACTTCGCTAAAACTTTTAAATTTATTAAAATTACCAAAATGACAAACGAGATTAGTATCATCAGCATAAATTTTATCAAAAAACAAATCACAATTCATAAAACCTCTTGTATGAACTGGTAATACTAAAACTCCTTCTTCATAATATTCATCTGGACATATATCTTTTTCAGCATAACTAATACAAGATATTACAATATCTGATCCTTTTACTAATTCTTTGGTATCTTTAACTATATTAAAATTATAGTGTTTATAATTTTTAAATTTTTCTTCAAATAATTTTTCTTGTCCTTTATATTCAAGTAATTTAATTTCTACATCTCGATCAATAACATCATGTAATAATTCAAAAATAACACGTGCAACATTTCCAAGGCCCATCACTGCAATTGTTTTATAATTGGATTTTGCAAATAATAGTAATGAATGAACTGTGACGGCCGCTGTGCGATAAGCAGTTATCCAATTACCATCTAAAATTGCTAGTTGTTTACCTGTACTGGCATCTAAAAGTAATATTTCGCTATTTAAACTTGGCTCACTTTGCGGATTTCTTGTTACTAATTTTACCCCACCAATAAATTTATTTTTGCTTGGAATCACACATGGCATAACATTTAAAAAAGAATCTGGAGTTGGCTTAATACTTATTTTTGCTGGTAACATAGTATTTTCTTTATTTTTTAATGCATCTTCAACCCATTCTAAACACGTATTTGCATTTATATTAAGCCCCTTAATATCTTCAAATGTAATAACCTTCATAAAACACCTTACCTTCGTTTTTAGTATAACATATTTAATATTTTAATGTAAACGCTTATACATTGTAAATCGAATCTATTGCTTTAAGTTCATTAAAAGTATCTATTTCAATAATATCTTCAAATTGGCATTCTCTTACAGCAATTTTATAATTATGTTTTTTTTCAACCAATTGGACTTGTTCCCAATATTTTTCTTTACCACCAGGTGAATTATACACTTCTTCAATATCACGAGCTAATTTTTTGCCATCTTCTTTATCATAATAAGATATCCCTACCATTTGGTAACAATTAACTCCACCCATTTTTTCATTAACTATTACATTATTCTTGACTTCAAGACACCAGTCTTCTGTTCTTTCTACTGGTATTCCTAAAAAGTTACTAGAATATTCATATTTTTGAATTAAATTAGGATTTGATAAATACAAATCTGATTCTAAAACATAAGCATTTTCTAATAAATCTTTTGCGAGATATGCCGATGATATATTATTTGCTTCATTATATTTTGTATTATCAATAAATTTAATATTTGGATATTTGTGTAACAAAACTTCAAATTGTTCGGCTAAATATCCTCTAACTATATAAATTTCTTCAATGCCTGCTTTAACCACAGCATCAAGTAACGTTTCAATAATTCTTTTACCATGAACAAGCACTAAAGGTTTAGGAGTATTTAAAGTAATTGGTACCAATCTAGAACCAAAACCTGCTGCTAAAAAAATGGCTCTTTTGACTCTATAAGGCTCTAATGCCTCCAAACCTTTTTTGGTAATAGAATTATTTTCGTCAATTAATTTTTCAGTTAATAATTCATTAATTATCTTATTAACAAGACCTACCGATATATTAGTATTATTAGCTATATCTCTTTGAGATAATTTAACATTATTATTTTTTTCAATTGTTACTAAAACATCAAATTGTTTTTTAGTTAGTTCCATACATACACTCCATTCTATGTTCTCTTCTATTTATTAAATATATAACTCCCTTAACAATAACATTAAATATTAAAATAATAAGTGATATTATTGCGGCTTCCCCGAGCATCATATTACCTTCGTAATTATTAATTAATAAAGATAATGGCATAGTTCTTGTGTTAAATAAGAAAGTGACTGCCGAAATAGTTATCATGGAATTAACAAAGAAATAACTAAGCATTTCCCTAATAGTTTTTTTCGTACAAGGAATAATAACATCTTTAATTATTTTGAATAAACTAATATTACAAGTTTTTGCAACTACCTCATAATTAGGATTTACTTTTTGTAAAGCATTATAAGCCATTAAGTAAGGAGTTGCTATAAAGTGAATAATATTTACTAAAATTAAAATAATAAATGTATTATAAATAAATGTACCATTAAAACTAATTGTATAAGAAAGTCCTAAAACAATACCTGGTACTGCTAAAGTACAAATTGTAAGCAAATGTAATATTTTAACAAATTTATTATTTACTCTAGCGGTTACATAAGCAGTAAAATAACTGATTATAGTACCAAATATTGCCACTAAAACAGATATAAATAAAGAATTAAATATATAACTATCTATTCCATTATTAATTACATAATTAAAATGAATCAAAGAAAATGTGTTATTAAGTACTACATTATTAACAAAAGCATAATAAATAAAAGAACCCAATAAAATTGTAATAAAAATAATAATTAAATAAACCCCAATATTAGTAATTATATCTCTTAATTTATTAGCTTTAACAACATATTTTTTAGAATTACCATCACTAATTGTATAATCTTTAAAGAAAGTATCAAATAAAAATGAAATAAGAGCGGGAATTAGTAAAAATAGCCCAATCATTGTTCCTTTAGAATAGTTAAGAAGGCCAATTACTTCTTTATATAATAAAACTGGTAAAGTAATAAATTTACCTCCGACTGCCAAAGGAACACCATAATCAGTAAATATCATAGTGAATACGGCAAAAAATGATGATAATAAAGGCTTTCTTAAATAACATAATGTTACTTTTCTAAAAGTTTGCCACTTATTTAAGCCAAGTATTTCTGCTGTATCATATAAATTATTATCAATATAGTTGTAACCATCATCTATCATCAAAAAGGCAATTGGAAATGAGTAAATAACTGATCCTATAATAATACCTACACTACCAATTATATTAAAATCAAATATCCGTGAAATAATTCCATTCGCCCCAAATAAATTAATTAATCCTAAACCATGAGATATGGATGGTATTAACATGGGAAGCGTTATTAATAATTTTAAAACTGCTCTATGTTTTATATTAGTTCTATTTAATGTAAATGATACAAAAAAAGCTAACAAAACAGATATAACTGTTCCTATAATAGTAACAAATAAAGAATTAAACATCGCTTCTTTAAATGCTCCAGATATAATTAAATTTTGAAAACTATTATTACTAAAATCAATTTGTAAAACCATATTTATTAAAGGAAAGACAACAGATATTAATAAAAATATAAAAATAAAAATGTTTAATTTACTTCTTCTTGCCATTATAAATCAATTCCTGTACATTTTTCTATTGATCTAACTTTTTCTATTAAATGATCTTTAACAAACGATTTAACATAATCACTAGCGGGATTATTAAATATTTTATGTGGCGTATCAATTTGTTCAATATTGCCATCTTTCATAATCATAACACGGTCAGATAAAGAAAATGCTTCTTCTTGATCATGAGTAATAAATATCATGGTTGTATTAAACTTTTTTTGAATTTCCTTTAGTTCTTTTTTTAAAATTAATTTATTATCAGCATCTAAAGCAGATAAAGCTTCATCAAATAAAATTATATCAGGGTTTAAAGCAAGTGTTCTAGCAATTGCTACTCTTTGCATTTGCCCACCTGAAAGTTCACGAGGATGCTTATTAATATGCTCCTCCATATTAAGCATTTTTAAAATTTCTAAACTTTTTTCTTTGGCTTGCTTCTTATTTTTTAATTTAATATTTAAAGCATACATAACATTATTTAAAACTGTCATATTAGGAAATAAAGCATAGTTTTGAAAAACTATGCCCATATTTCTTTTAGATGGATCTAATTTATTTATTTCGACTCCATCCTTAATTATTTTGCCGGAATCACACGTTTCAATACCAATAAGGATTTTTAAAAGTGTTGTTTTTCCACATCCTGATGGTCCTAAAATAGATAGAAATTCACCATCATTTACTATAAATGAAATATTATTTAAAACAGTTTTTTTATTGTATGTCTTGCTTAAGTTTTTAACTTCAAGACTAACCATTTATTTCGCTACTCCATTTTTCTGTTAATTCTTCTTTTAATTTATTATCATCAATGCCTTTCATATCGGCCATTTTTAAATCCGTTGGGAAATTTTCAACTTTATTATTTTGATCTTTTAAAATTACGTCAGGCATAAAATTTTCTTTATCATATCTATTGGCTTCATCTATTAGCCATTCAAATACTTCTTTTAAATTTTCTTTATTTTCTTTTCCTTTGATAATACCTGATGAACATGTATTATAAGGGGCACCAGTTTTTAATGTTATTATTTTAAAATCATAACCATCATTAATATCTTTAGCTCCTTGTGAAGTCATACCCATTGCAATAGCAATTTCCCCTTGTTTAAGTAAATTAGTTGGGCCAGACCCAGATGTTGTAAATTCACGTAAATTATTTTTTAATTTTTTAAAATACGCTAAGGCATCTTTTTCTCCCATAATATTTACAACATTTAGATAGAATGCATAACCAGTACCAGAAGTTGTTGGATCTGGCATAGCAATTAAATTTTTATATTCTTTTTTCAACAAATCTTCATATGTTTTGGGAACATCTAATTTATGTTCTTTAAAATATTTATTATCAATAATTAAATTAGTAGAAGATTTTTCCCATAAAAAGTATTTATTGGAAGTTATCATTCCATCTAGATACATATCAGTATCATAATCTGATAAATCGGCAAAATAATCTTTTAAATTCTCCATATGTGATGTTTCTAATCCTAAGACTATATCTGCTTCAATATTTTCTTTTTCATTTTCAATTTTGGCTGCAATATTACCGGTAGCCATTTGTTGAACTACGATGTTCAAATCTGGAAACTTTTCTTTTATTTGTTCCTTTAATGCTTGATTCCTTTCTTCTTCCATTGCTGAATAAATTACAATTGATTCTTTTTTGTTACAGCCAGTCATTACTAATATTAATAAGAGACTAATAACTAATAAAAATGTTTTTTTCATATATCTTTCTCCTGTTCATTATAATAAATATATCATTCAAAAATGAACATGTCAACACTTTTTACTTATTTAATTTATCTTTCAAAATAGAAACTTCTTGAATTAAGCATTTATTCATTTCTTGTAATTTAGAAATGGTAGTGTAAATTCTGAAAACTATATAAAAAAGTAAAAATATTGCTACTAAAAATAACATATTTGGAGCTTCTTTAAATCCGCATAACTTAGCAATATGTTCAATAATATTAGGAAATAATACGAGTATCATCATAAATAAGAAAATAATAGTCCAATACATACCGTATTTCATAGATAACTTTTTCTTTTTAATAGTTTTAAAAATCATAAATATTCCCAATAAAAGTAAGATAATTATAAATAATTGTAATTTAATATTCATTATTTTTCCTTTCTTTCTATGATACTTCTTACTATGATTGCATAAGAAACTTTCAACATATAATATATGCTTTTAAACGGCGTTATTGAGGATTTTCCTCCTAGCCTTTCATACATTTTAACTGGAATTTCTTTAATTTTATAACCTCTTTTTAAGGCCATAACAATAGTTTCAGGTTCGGGATAATCATTAGGATAATCATTGGCAAATAACTTTAAAATATCTTTATTAATTGCTCTAAAACCAGAAGTTACATCATAAATTTTCTTTTTAGTTGTTAATTTAATAATAGATGATAAAAATTTTATTCCAACTCTTCTAATTTTAGTTGATTTAAAATCACTTAAATTAGCTATATATCTAGAGCCAATTGTCATATCACATTCGGCATTAATAATCGGTTTTAATAAATCATCAATAAAAGATGCATCATGTTGACCATCGCCATCAAATTGTATAGCAATATCATAATTATTTTTTAAAGCATAAATATATCCAGTTTGTACTGCCCCACCAATACCTAAATTATGAATTAAATTGATAACTGGTAACTTATTTTCTTCACATAGTTTTTTTGTGTTATCAGTTGAACCATCATTAATAACGATATAATCTAATTGATAATTTTTATTTTTATCAATATTTTTTAAACTTTGGCATGTTTTTAAAATATTTTCTTCTTCATTATAAGCAGGAATAATTACTAATACTTTCATTTTTTATCACTAGTCTTTCTTTTTTTATTATGATGACTATATAAAATATCCGTCTTTAAAATAACAAATAATAATAAAAGCATTAAAAGTAAATATAAAATAATGGCATCTCTAGTATCGCCAACGACATAAAAAATAGTAACAATAGAAAACATAATATTTATTAAATAAATAATTATAATACTTGTTTTAGGGGAAAACTTTAACTTTAAAAGTTGATGATGGAAATGTTCTTTATCCGGAGTTCCAATATTTTCACCTTTTAAAAGACGTCTTAAAATTGCTAAAGCCGTATCAAAAATAGGAATTGCTAAAATAACAATAGGAATTACTAAAGATGTAAGAGTGGCTACTTTAAAACTCATAAGTGAAATAACGGAAATCATAAATCCTAAGAATAAACTTCCCGAATCACCCATAAATATAGAAGCTGGCGGAAAATTAAAAACTAAAAAGCCAAGAGTTGCTCCGACCATAATAATGGCTAAAATAAAATCTAATCCGGTTACTTTACCTAAAATAAGCGCAATTATGCTTACAGTTAGAAAATATATCTCACTAACACCCCCAGCAAGACCATCCAAACCATCTATTAAATTAATAGCATTCGAAATAGCTACAATAAAGAATGTAGAAAGAAAATAACTGAAAATTCTATTAAACTTTAAATTTAATCCTAAAAATGTAATTTCGGTAAAATAGACTTGACCATAAATGACTACGATTAAAGCTGCAATTATTTGCACTAAAAATTTATAACGAGCTCTAATGGGTTTAATATCATCAAATACCCCAATTAAGAAAATAACAAATGAACCAATCAAAATAGAAATCATTTGGGTTGTTACATCACCATAAAGTATATAGCCAATCAAAAAAGCCCCATACATTGCAATTCCACCAAATCTTGGCATTGGTTTTTGGTGAATCTTTCTTTCATTTGGAATATCTATAGCACCAATATGATGAGCAATTTTTTTAGCAACTGGAACAAGTAAAACACTAACAACAAAAGTGACAATTATTATTTCTAATATATTATGATCATTAACTATCCAATTCATCTTAAAACACCTAATGATATTATAACTTATCTAAAAAGAAAAAGAAAGTTATTTATTGAAGTATAACTTTCTCTTTAAATGAAAAGATAAATTTCAGTTAATAGAAAAGAAATGAAAATAAATCTTGCAACAAAAAATATATAAAA
>CANQYF010000029.1 GCA_947628075.1 uncultured Bacilli bacterium
TAAAAGATTCTATAGGAAATATAAAATTTGAAGACAATACTTTAAAACTAAAAAAGCAAATTGAAAGTCTAGAACTTACAAATAATAAACTAACTGAAAATTTAGATAAAACTTATATGGATAGATTAAAAGGTATTATTGATGAATCACAATATTTAAGAATAAGTGGAAATATAAAAAAAGAGATAGATGATAATAAAAAGAGTATTGATAATCTTAAAAATGAAAATCAAAAAGAGAGCAAAATAGATAACAGAAAAATTGAAGAATACATTAATGAATTTTTATCACTAGATAATCCAACTAGAGAATTAATAATAAATTTAGTTGAAAAAATCTATATCTATCAAGATAAGAGGGTAGATATTATATTTACATTTAAAAATACTACATAAAAAGGGTATCAGGTGACACTTTATGGGGAATAGCTCGTAAATTTGGCATTACTGTTGACGAATTAAAACAAGCTAATAATCTAACAAATAATGCCTTATCAATTAATCAACTTCTATATATACCGCCAAAGGATACTGAAGTAGTAGAAACCGAAATGTACACAGTTAAAAGCGGTGATACACTATATGGTATAGCTAGAAAATTTACTTTATCAGTAGATGAATTAAAAAAACTTAATAATCTTACAAATAATAATTTAAGCATCGGTCAAAAATTAATCGTTTCTAAACCTTCCCAAGCAACAGAAACAACCTATGTAGTAATGAAAGGCGATACATTATATGGAATTGCCAATAAATTTGGAGTTACAGTAGATGAATTAAAAAATTTAAATAATTTAAAAAGTAATACATTATCTATTGGTCAAATTTTAAAAATACCTACTACTAACCAGAATGAAGTAACATATACAGTTAAAAGTGGTGATACATTATATGGAATTGCAAGAACTTACAATACAACTGTAGATAAGATTAAACAATTAAATAATTTGAAAACTAATAATTTACAAATTGGTCAAATACTTATTTTACCAAGCTAAAGTCTATTATTTATAGGCTTTTTTGTATGAAAAAATGTTTAGATTAGTGAGGATAATGAAAATTATTATGGACCTCAAAATGTAGTATTTAATGAAAACAATAAATAGGTTAGCACTTAAATATACTAAAATCATGATATAATATTTATACGAGGAGAGAATTTTATGAAAATGATTTTTGGAACAACTAACCAGCGAAAACTCGAAGATTTACAAAATATTATTAATGAAATGAATTTAGACTTAGAAGCTTTGAGTATGACAGACATAGGATGGGATAGAGGAGAAATAGAAGAAACCGGCTCTACAATTGAAGAAAATTCTTTGATTAAAGCAAATGCAATTTTATCTTTTTGCAAAGAACATAATTTTGAAAATCCCATAATAACAGATGACGCAGGGTTATTTGTGGATGCTTTAAATGGTGAACCTGGTGTCTACACAGCAAGATATGCCGATGATGAACTATTATTAAATCCTAATTTACCTAAATATCAATGCGTTATAAAATTATTAAATAAATTAAATGGTGAAAAAAATAGAAATGCCACTTATAGATGTTGTGTTACTGTTATGATGCCAAATGGTAAATATTATCAAGTAATTGGCGAAAGCAAAGGAACTATTTCAGAAGAAATAATTGGAGATTTAAAGAAACCCTATTTTTACTCAGTATTTATGTTAGCAGGAACAAATGTAGCTTTTAATTCTTTAAAAAACAATGATTTAAAGAATACATATAGATACAATGCCTTAAGAAAATCTTTTAAAAAAATAAAGTAATATTATTATATAACTTTGCAAGAACTTACAAAACTAATAATTTATAAATTGGTCAAGTACTTCTACCAAGTTAAAGTCTATTATTTATAGACTTTTTTTGTTATAATAATTTAAGAGGTATTAAATGAATTTTTGGAGTATTTTTTTAATTTATATATTTTATTCTATCATCGGTTGGTGTATAGAAATATGTGAGAGTTTTATTCGCGAAAAAAGATTTGTAAATAGAGGCTTTTTAATTGGACCATATTGTCCTATTTATGGTGTATCCATTTTAGCTATTCTATTTTTTCTTAAAGATTATAAAGATAGACCATTTGGAATGTTTATAATTTCCATGGTTATTTGTGGTTTAATAGAATATTTAGGCAGTTTTATATTAGAAAAAATTTTTAAAACAAGATGGTGGGATTATAGTCATAAAAAATTCAATATAAATGGGCGCATATGTTTAGATAATTTAATATTCTTTGGCCTTGGCTGTTTATTAGTAATGTATATAATTGAGCCTTTTATATTAAAGTTAATCTTAAAGATACCATCACCAATATTAATAACTATATCTCTTATTTTATTAATAATATATATAACTGATACGATAATTTCTTTTAGAATTATTTGGAATTTTAAAAAAGTTAATCAAGATACAAACAAAGAAAGTACCGAAAAAGTATCAAAATTTGTGAAAGAGACAATAGTGGAACAAAATAAAATACTTTATAGAAGATTAGTTAAAGCTTTTCCTAAACTAAAGATAATAAAAAATATAAGATCAAGAAAAAAAGAATTTTAAAGTAATTTATCTTTAAAATCCTTTTTTATTGTTTCAGCTAATTTGCCTTCTCTTAAAAATTTAATCTTATCATTTTCAATTTTTATAATTGTTGAAGCCACACTAGTTATAGTACCTCCGTCATCAACATAATCTATGTTTTTTAATAATTCGTTATTTATTTCGTTAGCATTGGTAATTACATCATCACCAGATATATTAGCGCTAGTTGCAATAATTGGTTTATTTATTTTAGTTATTAATGTAATTAAATCTTGATTATTAGGGATCCTTATTCCCACTAAAGGAGAAGATGCTGTTACTAAGTCATCTATATTATTATTTTTAGGAAGCAAAATACTTAAAGGACCAGGCATATATTTTTCTATAATTTCTGTTTCTAAAGAATTAATATCTTTAGTATATTCTTTAAGCATATTAATATCACTAACTAAAATAATAAGTGGCTTATTAGAAGATCGTTTTTTTGTTACAAATACTTTTTTAACAGCCTCTATATTAGTGGCATCACATATTATACCATAAGTTGTATCTGTTGGAATAATAGCCAATTTACCTTGTTTTAAAAGATCAATTAATAATTCAATATTCATTATTTCACCTATATAATTATTTTTTTAATACTAAAGAAATTTCTTTAACTTTGCTCCGGTCAGATCTTATGATTTGAAAACAATTAGAAACAAAATCTCGACCAATATGTTCTCTTAAATGATATTTATTATATTCGTTACTGTCAACAATATCATGAAATTCATAATTAAACTCCGCAAGCATTTCTTCATTTAACATTAAGAAAGCGCTTCTTAAAAAACATTGCATCATTATTGAACTTGATAATGTCGTGGGATTTAGAAATTCTTTGTCATGTAGTTCAAGTATATGACATAAATCCCAAATAACTTCTGAAGTACCACAAACTTCTTTTAACATTGTATATGAATTTAAATCAATTCCATAAATATCAGCCATTGCTTTTGCTTTAGTATAATAATCTTTAGATATTTCAAAATTACTTGCAAGCATATCATCTTCAACTGATTTGCAAATAAAAGCAGTATAATATTTTGTATATATTAAATTATTTTTAGTATCTGAAAATTGTTTACTCTCAATATTTTCTTGTAAAAATAGTAAAAAGCCATTCAATAAATCAGTGTCTATAGCTTTTTGCAATTTAAAATTTTTATAAGCATCAAATGATAAATTTTTGTTATCAATATTTATGCCTAAAGCTTTAGCAATTTTATAAAGATTTGGAGCAAGAGAAGTAGCTTCTTTAAAATCACTAAAATTAGTAATTTTTTCTTGATCTAATATATTAAATATTCGACGATATGCTTTTTGATTATAATTTTGCATAACTATACTTTCATTATTAGTAATTTTTAAATCAGCTGGATTATTGATTTTATAATTAATAATATAATCAATAAAAGCATTACATTTTGGATAAGTTAACTTTATATCTTGATAAGCAGAATTTTCTAAAAGAATAGCTTGTTTTAAATATTTAAAATATATTTTATAATCTTCTGTATCTTTTTTATTATGTATTTCTAAATCAAATAACATTTGATAGAAAGATTCTATAGATTTGGTAATATTAATTAATTCATTAAGCCAATTAATATCCTGTTTTGATAGTTTATATTTTTCCATTTTCTCACTCATTTCTTTTATATCCTTTTGAAATGACCTTATTTTAACATAAAACCATTAAATCGTAAATATCAATTTCATTATTATTTAATTCTTTTCATTACGATTCCATTATATAATTTTGATTCATAACTATTTAATTCTTTTATAGTAATTGTATGATCAGATAATAAGTCTTTCCTTTTAACTTGGGATGCATTAAATATAGTTTCGGAATGAAATGTTTCAGTTCCATAATTAAATATATAATGTAAGAAAATAATTGCATCTTTAAAACAAATTTTTTCTAAACTTTTGCTAAATTCTTGAAGATTGTTAATAGGCCAATAAAAGCCCCAATTTTTATAAAAGTAATCTAAGATATTTGATAATAAAATCGCATCATAATGATCATTTAAATCTCCTAACTCGTGCGCATTTTGTTCTCTAAAGCAATAATTTAAATTTAAAAGATTAGCTTTTAAAACATTATAAGCTTCTTCACTTAATAAATAAGAATTATAATTTTTACTTTTTTCTAAAACAGGAGTATTTAAACATAATAGATTAATGAGGCTTATTTTAGCTTCTTTATGTTTTTGATTATTATAATTATAATCTAATAAACTTTGCCAAAAATATTGATGCTTTTTTTCCATAAATGGCTGTAAATCCCACATAATACTAGTGACATCGTCTAGTGAAGTATTATCTTTTGTTAATAAATCTATTATTTTAAAAAATTCATTATAATTATATTTTAATATTAAAGCTTTTTTTAAACTAAATAGATATTCTGTTAATTTATTTGTATCAAACGCCGTAATGTCTTTTACGCCTTTTAATGCTAATTCAAGAGCATGATCACCACTAGAGGCAACGGTTAAAGCTTTACTATGATTATCTAGATTTGTCATGTTTAAATATTCTTTGATATTTTCATTAGTCCATAGATATACTTTGGAATATTCAGAAAATGGTGGATTAAGATTATTATTTTGTAGTTGTGTATCGATAATTTTTTTTGCGCCCTTAATGGCATCATAATCAATCATAAAAACCCCCCTCTAAATAAATTTCTTTATATTTTAGCACATTTCAATAAAGATTTCTACTTAAATTTAATTATGAATAATTATCAAATGAAATATTGTTTATTAATCTTAAAACCAAAGTTTAGCTATATTAGCACTAGATGAAGTAGGAGCGGGAGTAGCTATATCCATTTTGACAATTGTTGGGGTTTTAAAAGCTGTTCCAAAAGTTAAACAGTGTCCAACTTGGAGATTCTTTATTTTTTCAATCATTTCTTCATCGACATAAGGAATCATAGGTTTTATATAATCTATATCATTAGGGTGACTAATTTTAAATACTAAAAAATTATTACATTGAGATAAAACGGTTTGGGATAATTCGGATGGCCTTTGACTTATTAAATTTAATAAAACAGCATATTTTCTTCCTTCTTTAGCAATTCTTTCAAAGATATTATAACCTAATATTTCTATATCTCTATCATTTTGCACATAACGATGTGCTTCTTCTAAAACAATATGAATAGGATTTTCTGCTCTTTTTAATTCATTTTTGGCATAATCAAATAAAAATTTAGAATATATTTTAGCTATTATTTTAGCAAATCGATCATCGATACTATTTAGATTTAAATTGATAACTTGGGTTTTTAAATTATTTTGATGGGTTAGCATATAAAAGAAATCTTCTTTAGAAAAATATTTATCAAATTCAAAAAAACGATATTGCCCACTATCAATTATACTAGCTAATCTTACTCTTAGTTCATGGGCTAAGCTATAAACTTTTTCATTATTTAAAATACCTTCATCAATAAGAGCAAAATCAAATGCATATAGTAAATCTTTTAAAGTATATAAAAATGTCCCATCAGGATATTCCAAATTCATCTCATCTAAAACATATTTATTTAGAAAATTAACAACTAATTCCATATCTCTAATTTTGCCAGTATTATCAATCATCATACATTGTTTTAATGGTCTAGTATAACCAGGCATATATATTTCCGTATTTAAATTTAATTCTTTAGTATTATATCTAGTTAAAACCGAAAATATTTGATCTCTTATTTGAGCAGGGGTATTACCATTAATAAATATATCTAATAAACTTTTCGCAATTATACTATTTTTGTATTTTATAACACTATCTTCATCTCGACTAAAGATATTGACAATTTTTAAAGCTTTCTCGACAATAGGAATTTGATTTTTATCATTAACCTCTAATAATAGACAAATATCATCTAAACTAAGTAACCATAAAGGAATATGCAGAAGTTCTTCGTTACTTTTTAAATCTGTAGTATAATTTTTGTAATTAAGATTTTTGTGAACATAATTAATCATACTAAAAGCATTTTTATATTCGCCATAGACATCGATTATAAAAATCGTAGCATTAAGGGGATTAGCATCTTTATTATAAAATAAATTTTGTAAAAGACGAGCCATTCCACATGACTTACCAGAACCAGTATTGCCAAGCACTACCAAATGATTAGCGAATAAATTATTGATATCAGCATAAATAGGATAATTGGCATATAAAGCACTTTTTCCTAAATATACTTTTTCTTCAGGAACATAATTATTAATATTAAATAATATTTTAATCTCTTCATTATTTAAAAGATATATTTTTGAATCAAAATTGGGTCTTTTACTTATTCCGTATATAAATCCATTATTAATTATTTCTCCAATTAATTTAATGCTAAAATTTTCTTTAGTAACGTCAAAAATTTCGCCAACAAAAATAGAATTTTCAGAAAGAATTTTGACATATAAATTAATAATATTATCTTTTATATCATGAGCTTTTTTAATTACAATAATATTATTTTTAATTTCTAATATTTCTCCTAGCATTTTAATACCCTTTTTACTTTCATAAATAATTATAATCTACAAAAGAAAACTTTTCAATAAATTTACTTATGTTATTAAAATCTTTATTTATTTTCTTTTTCTAATTCTCGGTAATCTACTTTGCCAATCATGGTCTTAGGTAATGATTCTCTAAATACGTATTCTTTTGGTAACATATATTTAGCTAAATTTTTTTCACAATATTCTTTAATATCATTTTTAATTTTATTAGTTACTTTTAATCCATTATTTAAAACTATATAAGCTTTAGGTACTTGTACTTTATAAGGATGGGGAATTCCGATAACACCACAGTTAAGTACGGCTTCATGACGCATTATAACTTCTTCAATATGGGAAGGATAAACATTATAGCCGGATACAATAAGCATTCTTTTTAATCTTGAAGTAAAGAAAATTACGCCATCATCTCTCATATATCCTAAATCACCAGTATGAACCCATATTTTACCTTTTGCATCTTTTTCTAAAATATCATTAGTTTCTTTTTCATTTTCTAAGTAACCGAGCATAACAGTTGGGCCACTAATACATATTTCTCCTACTTCGCCATAGGGCATTTCTTCTTTTGTTTCGAGGCTTTCAATTTTAATTTCATTACCAGGTAGAGGAATCCCAACACTACCTAAAACATCAGCACCACAAGCTCCAAAAGATACAGGGCCTGTTGTTTCTGTCATACCATATCCTTGAATAATATTGCGTTTACAATTATGACTTTTCAAAAATTTATTAACTTCCGCATTTTTAATTTCACTTAATGAATCACCACCTGAGATAACATATTTAACAAATGATAAATCAACATTATTCATATGTTTGTTAGTTAATAAAGCTTCAAATAATGTTGGTACCCCTGGTATAAAAGTAGGTTTATATTTAGTAATTAATTTATCAAATCTCTGAGCATCAAATTGAGGAACTAAAATTGTGCTTGCCCCAAGACATAATGGACCATGAACACAAACAACTAAACCAAAACAATGGAATAAGGGTAAGACCGCTAATACCGAATCACTAGTAGTAATATCTTTAAAGACAATCTCGGCTTGTTTAGCAATAGCATTAATATTACCATTGGTTAAAACAATATTTTTAGGTATTCCCGTTGTTCCTCCACTATGTAAAATAACTGCTGGTTGATCTTTAGTTGTTTTAGCTAAAACTTTTTCAGTATAATTTCTTCCTCTAGATATAAAATCATTCCAAAATAAATTATTTTCACTTTTTTTAGGAGTTTCTACTTTTCTACCTAAAGTTACATAGTAGCCAATTTTTAAAATCATAGGCATGGAATCGCCTGGTGACACAATAATAGTTTTATAAACATTAGTGTCATTCACTATTTTCTTTATCTTAGCATAACTTAAATTAATGGCAATTAATAAGACACTTTTGGTGGATATTAAAGCGTTTTTTATTTCTTCTTCAGCTGATAAGGGATGAATCATATTGGCAATTGCTCCTATTTTATTAACGGCATAAAAAGATATAACTGCTTCAGGTGTATTAGCCATACAAATTGATACAACATCTCCGGGTCTAATTCCTTGACTTCTTAAGGCCTTTGCGCATAAATTTATCTCATTAAAAAAATTATTAAAAGTCATTTTTTTATTAAAATAATTAATGGCTATACTATTCATATTATTTTTATTTTTTTCTTTTAAATGTTCATATAAAGAAACATTGGGCACTTCAATATTTCTTTCTCCTTTTTCATAGTATTTTTCCCATGGATGTTTGTATTTGATTTTGTTAATTACTTTATTAAATATTTTCATTTATAAGCCTCCTTAAATATTAAACACCTGTTGCATATCTTTCAATTGTATTATATAATTTGTTTAACGTAAGCATCAATCATCAATAGGCACTAGATTTGTTAAATATTAAACATAATGAAAGAAATTGTTTAATAAAGGAGGATATTATGGACAGACGTATTAAATATACACAGAAAATAATTCGCGATACTTTTCTTAATTTATTACTTGAAAAAGATATAAAAAAAATTACGGTTAGTGAAATATGCCAAACTTCTGATATTAATCGTGCCACTTTTTATCGTTATTACTTAGACGTTTATGATTTATTAGATAAGATTGAAGAAGAATTTGTTATAGAACTAAAAAACGCAGTACCCACAAATACTGATAATCGTTATTCGGTATCGAGTTTCACTAAAGATTTATTATCTGTTTTTTTAAGTAATAAAGAGCTAGTAAAAATATTATTTAATACCAATAATAATATTTATTTTTTAAATGATATATTAGAAGTAGCATATGAAAAATGTAAACAAAAATGGCAAGCAGATTTGCCAGATTTGAATGATGAAGATATTGAATATGCCTCTCTTTTTATATTTAATGGAGCTTTAGGAGTCGTAAATTATTGGGTAAATAATAATTTTGATAAAGATGTAGATGAAATAGCCACAATTATCGAACGCTTAAGTTATTTTGGAACCCGTAAATTTATTTATAAAAAATAAAAAAGAACTGACTTTTTATCAATTCTTCTTGTTTTAAAAATGGCATGGTAATATAACAAGTCTCTGAATTTTAATTATCTACCTTTTCTTATTCCTAAGGAATCTTTAACTTTAGAAATTGTTTCAGCGTTTGGATGAAGATATTCCGTTATGCTAATACCATAATTTTGTTGTAATTCTTCTTCAGAAACATCTTCTAAAATCCCAATCAAATCAATAAGTTGCTCTATATAAGGATTTTCTATTGCACTAGTATTTTGTGTTTCCTCAAAACTACTATTGATATCATAATCTTTTGATTCAGGATTTTCAAACTCTTTAAACTCCATAAAGTATCTCCTTAATTTATATTGACAAACCTAATAGGTTTGTTTCACTCTACTGGCAGGGGATGAGAGAATCGAACTCCCAACTAAAGTTTTGGAGACTCCTATTATACCATTTAACTAATCCCCTAATTGGTTACATAAAAAATTATAGCATAATTATTTTAAAAATACTAGCATAAGATAAATTAGGTGGTATTTATGCTTATTAATTATACAACAAAAGAATTAGATTTATTAGCAAGAATTATGCGAGCGGAAGCATTAGCAGAAGGAGAACTGGGGATGCTGATGGTTGGTAATGTCGTAGTTAATAGAGTAGTGGCTAATTGCTATACTTTTACAGATATTGATTCAATAACGGATGCAATTTACCAAAAAAATCAATTTTCGGGAATAAATAATTCTTTATTTGAGGCAAGTCCTACAACAACTGAAAAAAGACTTGCTGAAAGAATTTTAAGAGGAGAATACTATTATCCGGCCACTCATGCTTTATGGTTTTATGCTCCGGGTAATAATTCTTGTCAAAGAACTTGGTATAGTCAGCCCTTAGCGGGTAGATATAAAAATCATTGCTTTTATCGCCCTGATAAAGGAATATGCCAAGAACTTTATTAGTTGTATCTTATTTTTTGATTTTATGATATAATTTTTCTCGAGGTGAAATAATGAAAGTATTAAAGAAAAATTTACCAAAAGGCGTAAAAAAGAAATTTGCTCGTGTTAAGGGTGTTAAAGTTAAATTAATTCCTATGCCAAAGAAAACTAAAAAAAATAAATAATAAGGAGAGATTAATTTCTCTTTTTTAATTGCAATTTGAAATAGCAACAAATGTATGATATATTTATTTTAGTTAAATAATTTTGGTGTTATTATGGAATTAAAAGAAATAAAAGGTATTGGGATACAATTAGAGAAAAAATTAAATAGTTTAAACATATATAGTGTTGAAGATTTAGTAGAATATTATCCTTATCGTTATAATTTTATCAATATAGAAAGTATTCATAATATTAAAGATATGGAACCTGCTACTATTAAAGCTACTGTTATTGAAAGTGGAAAAGTTGGCTATATTAAAAGAAATTTTAATCGTTTAAATTTTAAAGCTATAAGTGATGATATTATTTTAAATGTAGTTATATTTAATCGTGCCTTTTTAAAACAACATTTAATTGTAGGTAAAGAAATTTTGCTAATTGGTAAATATAATAAACTTAAAAATTCTTTTGTAGCTAGTGATATTAAATTTAATATTTTAGAAAATAAAATTGAACCGGTATATCATTTAATGGAAGGCGTAACTAATAATATTTTAATAAAAGAAATTAAAAATGCACTTGAATATAATATTAATTATGATAATATTCCCACTATTTATAGAGAAAAATATAATTTTATAAGTAAAAAAGATGCTCTAAATTTAATTCATTCTCCTAATAAAAAGGAAGATATAAAAAAATCTTCGTTATGTTTAAAATATGAAGAATTATTTGAATTTATGTTTAAGATTAATTATTTGAAAAAAATTAATAGTAAATGTAAAGGCATTAAAAGAGATATTCCTTTAAAATCTAAAGAAACTTTTATCAATAATTTGCCATTTACTTTAACTAAAGATCAATTAACAGCGATTGATGATATATATAATGATTTAATAAAGCCAGAAAGAATGAATAGATTAATTTTAGGAGACGTTGGTAGTGGTAAGACTATAGTAGCAATGTATGCCATTTATATAAATTATTTAAGTAAACATGAAAGTGCTTTAATGGCACCGACTGAAATTTTAGCTGAACAACATTATAAAAGCATAAGTCAAATTTTAGGCAAAATTGGTCTTAAAATTTCACTACTAACTGGCTCAATGCGTAAAAAGGAAAGATTAGCAATAATTGCGGATTTACAAGAAGGAAATATTGATTTAATTATTGGTACTCACGCCTTATTAAGTGAGGGTGTAACTTTTAAAAATTTAGGTTTAGTTATAACTGATGAACAACATCGTTTTGGGGTTAATCAAAGAAATATTTTAAGCGAAAAAGGAGTTGTACCCGATGTAATGTATCTTTCAGCTACCCCTATACCACGTACTTATGCACTAACTATTTATGGTGATTTAGATTTATCCATTATAAAAACTAAACCAAGCGGTAGAAAAGAAATAATAACTAAAGTAAAAAAAGAAACAGAAATAAAAGACGTTTTATATAAAATGTTAGAAGAATTAAAATTAAATCATCAAATTTATGTTATATCACCCCTTATTGAAAATAATAATGAACTTGATTTAAAAAGTGTTTTTGATTTAGAAGAAAAATTAAATATGGCATTTAATCGAAAAATAAAAATAGGTATATTACATGGAAAATTAAAAAACGAAGAAAAAGAAAAAATTATGCAAGACTTTAAAGAAGGAAATATTAAGATATTGATTTCTACTACTGTAATTGAAGTCGGTATTGATGTTCCTAATTCAACTATGATGGTTATCTATAATGCTGATAGGTTTGGTTTAGCAACATTACATCAATTGCGAGGAAGAGTAGGTAGAGGTGATTTACAAAGTTTTTGTTATTTAATTTGTAATAAAGAAATTGAAAGATTAAAAGTTTTAGAAGAAAGTAATGATGGCTTTTATATTAGTGAAAAAGACTATGAACTTCGAGGTCAAGGCGATCTTTTTGGCCAAAAGCAAAGTGGTGATATGACATTTAAGATTGCTAATTTAAAAAGTGATTACGCAATTTTATTGCAAGCTCAAAAAGACTCTAAAGAATATATAGATAATGAATTATATAAAGATAATTCTTATTATCAAAAAATTATTCAAGATATATCTTTTATTAATTAATAAATTTTATTGGACACTTTTTGTTAAATTTTTTCGAACTTAATTGACAAAGAAAAATTATTATAAT
>CANQYF010000030.1 GCA_947628075.1 uncultured Bacilli bacterium
TTTTTCTGTATTAAAAGCATTGCAATACTTAATGTCATTTTATTATGTTTCTCTGAATTTTACTTTTTCAATTAACATTTTTCCAATTTAACAAAATAAGTATTGCATTTTAAAAAATATTATGTTAAACTCGAATAGACGTTTTGCAAAGAATCTACAATTTATTTGATCAACAGAGATACTACATATAAAATATGTGGTTTTTTGCGTTATGGAAAAGGAAGGAAAAACATTGAATGATAAATTGTTGATTCTTTTAGGAAAGGAGTTGATAAAATGTCATTCATCACTGTTAAAAACATTAATAAAACTTTTAAAGTGCCACTTAAAAGTTCGGGTGTATTTGGTACTTTAAAAAGCTTCTTTAAAAGAAAATATAGATATATTAAAGCAATAAATGATATATCATTTTCGATTAAGAAGGGTGAAATAGTTGGGTATATTGGCCCAAATGGAGCAGGAAAATCTACAACAATTAAAATCTTATCAGGAATACTTATACCTGATAGTGGAACTGTTAAAGTAGATGGATTAATTCCTTCAAAAGATAGAAAAAAATACGTCAATGAAATAGGAGTAGTATTTGGTCAAAGAAGTCAACTATGGTGGGATATACCAGCAATTGATTCGTTTAATCTTTTAAAAGATATATACAAAATACCAAATGAAGAATATCAAAAAACATTAAATGAACTAATTGATCTTTTAAATCTAAATAATATACTAAATATTCCCGTAAGACAATTAAGTTTAGGAAACAGAATGAAATGTGAAATAGCAGCTTCCTTATTACACAAACCGAAAATACTATTTTTAGATGAACCTACCATAGGTCTAGATGCTATTAGTAAAAAAATAGTCAGAGAATTTATCCAAAAAATAAATAAACAAAATAATGTAACAGTTATTTTAACAACCCATGATATGGCAGATATAGAAGCACTTGCTAAAAGAATAATTTTAATAGGTAAAGGTAAGATATTATACGATGGAAAATTAGCGAGCTTGAAGAAGAAATATGATTACTTAAGAAAAATTAAAGTAGTAACAAAAGATAAAGTAACATTAAAAAAAGATTATATAGTAAAAGAGGAAAAACTAGATGATGGAATAAATTTTATAATCGACATAAGAAAAGTAGAAATAAATGAATTTATAAAAGTATTATCATCTAAAATATCTATAATTGATATCGACATTGATAGTGGTAATATAGATGAATTAATAGTTAAACTATATGAGGATTTTAAAATATGAAATCATACCTCTCTTATTTTAAATTAAAATTTATAAATGGTCTTCAGTATAGAGCTCAAGCAATTGCTGGAATTATAACCCAATTTTTCTTTGGCTTTGTATATATTTCTATCTATGTAGCTTTCTATGAATCAGGAAGTGCAGATTTACCAATGGAATTAAGTGAACTTATAAGTTATATATGGTTATCACAGAGCTTATTTTCTTTAATTTATCTTTGGTATAAAGATAAAGAAATTATAAATATGATTAAAAATGGAAATATAGCCTACGAACTTTTAAGACCACAAGATTTATATTTAATGTGGTGTCATAAAATACTTGGAGATAGATTATCTAAAGTAGTGCTTAGATTTTCTCCGATTATAATTGTTGCTCTCATACTTCCTAAACCATATAACTTAAATCTAACATCTAATTTATTAATTAATGGTATATTTATTGTAGCAATGATATTATCAAGTATTCTGATGACTATGTTAGTAGTTTTATATCATGTTTTATGTTTGTTTACTTTAGATGAAAAAGGAATAATAAATATATTTATGGTTACAGCAGATATATTATCAGGAATGACAATTCCAATACCTTTTTTTCCAAAATTCATGCAAAATATCTCCAATATACTTCCATTTAGATATATAAGTGATTTTCCTTTTCGATTTTATGTGGGAAATATTAGTATAAATGAAGGGATAATTAGTATTTTAATACAAATAATCTGGATAATAATATTATTTGTTATTGGTAAATTACTTATGAATAAAGCTTTAAAAAAAGCAGTAATACAAGGAGGTTAAGATGAGTTTATATTTTAAATATTTTAAAGTGCATTTAAAATGTGAATTAGAATACAAAATGTCATTTATAATGTCATTTATATCTCAATTTTTTGTATTCTTTGGTTATTATTTTACCATTATATGTTTATTTGATAAATTTTCAAATATAAAAGGATTTTCTTTATATGAAGTATTACTTACATTTGGAATTATTCAATTCGGAGTATCATTTTGTGAAACATTCTTTAGAGGCATAGATAC
Source organism: uncultured Bacilli bacterium (assembly GCA_947628075.1). Classification (GTDB taxonomy): domain Bacteria; phylum Bacillota_I; class Bacilli_A; order RF39; family UBA660; genus SIG200. The sequence goes on from CANQYF010000030.1 coordinate 2,301, forward strand.
TTTTGATGAATTAATAGTAGAAGGGTCTTTTGATAGATTATTATTAAGACCTAGAAATATCCTTCTGCAAGTATTTTGTGATAAACTTAGTGTTATTAGAATATCAAGGGTACTTCAAGCTATAATAGTTTTAATAATTGCTTTAATAAATATTGATGTAAATTGGAACATAGAAAAAGTAATGACTTTAATATTTATGATTTTAAGTTCAATATTTATATTTTTGGGAATGTTTATTCTGGCCGCTTCTTATTGCTTTTATACTATAAAAGGATTAGAAATAAGAAATGTTTTAACGGATGGATCAAAGAACATGGCTCAGTATCCAATTGGCATATTTAAAAAAGGCTTTGTTATGTTTTTCACATTTATAATTCCTTTTGGCTTTGTAAACTATTATCCATTATTATATTTAATTGGTAGAGAGACTAATAAAATATTTATCTTTTCTCCTTTAATTACTATTATTTATTTAATACCTTCAATATTAATATTTTATCTGGGCATGAAAAGATATACTAGTGCAGGTAGTTAATAGTGTCAAATAATTAGAAGTTTTGACATGTTTTGTCGAAAGTGTTGTCACTAGTAAAAATTTTGGTTATTATCTTTTCTTGAAAGCGGGTTTTGGTTGATAAAAAAACTATTTTTAAAAATCATGTAAATCATATAATAAAGGCTATGTTAAATCATTTCGCACCTTTTATTACTTTTATCCTTCATAATATCCCTTATAAAAACCGCCCGCTTTCCAAATATTAATAATTATGTTAAAATATGAATTTAGGGAAGTGGTATTATGCATTTACCAAATTTAGATGAAGCGAAAAAAAGAACTAGTAAAAATAATATTTATAAAAACTTAACAGAAAATTATCCGAAAGCATATGTAGGAAAAAAATATTTTTTAAGAACCTATGGATGCCAAATGAATGTTCATGATAGTGAAGCAATAAGAGGATATTTAGAAATGTTAGGAATGGAAAATACAACAAATATAGAAGAAGCAACAGTTATAGTTTTAAATACTTGTGCTATTAGAGAAAATGCCAGAGATAAAGTAATTGGTTTTTTAGGAAAGTGTAAATATTTGAAAAAAAATCATCCAGATATCAAAATTGTAATTGCCGGTTGCATGAGTGAACAACCTGATGTAATAGATGATATAATGAAAAATCATAAATACGTTGATATAGTTGTCGGAACTCATAATCTAGATGATCTACCTAAATTATTATTAAAGGATTTAAAAAAGCAAGAAATTGAAGTATTCTCAAATAGTGATGAAGTTATTGAGGGCTTTAATTATGTGAGAGATTCAAAAATAGCAGCCTGGGTAAACATAATGTTTGGTTGTGATAAATTTTGTACATATTGTATTGTTCCTTATACAAGGGGTAGAGAAAGAAGTCGTAAATTAGAAAATATTATAGAAGAAGTAAAAAGTCTTAAGCGTGATGGTTATAAAGAGGTAACTTTATTAGGACAAAATGTCAATGCCTATGGTAAAGACATTGGTACTTCTTTTAGTACATTATTAGAAGAAGTTGCTAAAACCGGAATAGAAAGAATAAGATTTGTAACTAGCCATCCTTGGAATTTTACTGATGAAATGATTAATGTCATTGCTAAGTATAAAAATATTATGCCTTATATTCATTTGCCAATTCAATCAGGTAGTAATAATATTTTAAAGAAAATGAATCGTCGTTATACTAAAGAAGAATATTTAGAACTTTTTAATAAAATGAAAAAGAAAATACCTAATGTAGCAATTACAACTGATATAATTGTGGGATTTCCGGGAGAAAGCGATGAAGATTTTGAAGAAACTTTAGATGTTGTAGAAAAGTGCCAATTTGATGGGGCTTATACTTTTATTTTCTCTAAAAGAGAAGGTACACCAGCTGCCTTAATGAAAGATAATACTAGTATTGCTACGAAAGAAAAAAGATTACAAAGATTAAATGAACTTGTCAATTATTATTCCAATAAAAGTAACCAAAAATTATTACATAAAGTAGTGGAAGTTTTAATTTTAGGTGAAAGTGAAAAAGATTCTAAAAAGTTATATGGCTATACAGATACTATGAAATTAGTTAATGTGGAAGGATCAAAAGATATTATTGGTAAAATAGTTAAAGTTAAAATAACGGACGCTAAAAGCTTTAGCTTGGATGGTAAGTATTTAGAAGAAGGAGTAGAAGTATAAAAACACATTAATGATGTAAATTAACATATTTTTGACAAATATAGTTACAGTTTGCCATAAAATTTATAATATAGTATAATATAAATTGCCAAGAGGTGTCGAAAGTGAATAAAATAAAAAAAATATGGGTTGAAAATAGGGTATTAGTTGTTTTAGCAATTATTTTAGTAATTTGTTTAATAATTATTGGAATTGTTGCCTTAAAATCTTTTTATAATGGTAGTGATAATGTTTATGGAAATAGACTTGATATTACAAAGAAGATACCTTTATCTGATGAAACAATTAATGAGGTAGCTCAAAAAATTAAAGAAAATGAAAAAGTTAGTGATGTTAGTGCTCTAAAAAAAGGAAAAGTTGTATATATTACAATAGTATATTTAGATGATACAAAAATTGAAGATGCTAAAAGCATAGCAGCAGATAGTGTTAATTTATTTAGTGAAGAAATATTATCAGTTTATGATTTAGAATATATTATTAAAACCACTAAGAAAGATGGTTTTGTATTAACGGGAGCGAAAAATTCTCGTGGTAGCGAAAGTATTGTTTGGACAAACCAAAATATGTCACAAGAAACAGATGAGGGTAGTAAAAAATAATGAAAAAGAAAAAATGGCTAATACCATCGTTTTTGATGATATTAATAATTATAGTAGCGGGTGTAATAACTTATCGATTTTTAACTGACGAAACAAAATTAAGTAGTGAAGAACGTAGTTGGATAAGCACAAATATTAATAATGTTCAAAATATAAATGTTATTAAAGATAAAAATTTATTTAGTAAAGATGGTAAAGGAGTTTTTTATGATTTCCTTTCTCATTTTAATGAACAATATGGTCTTAAACTAAATCCAATTTTATATGAAAATGATAATGATGTAACTGGTGTAAAATTAAATTATACAAAAAGTTTGAATGCCGACTCTTTGATTTTTTACACTGATCATTATGTTTTATTAGGAAAAGAATATACTTTTATTAATACAAATGATGATTTAAACAATATGACTATTGGTATTTTAAATACTGATTTGGAATATGTAAAAAATTATTTAAAAGGAATAAATATTAATTTTGTTGGTTATGCAACTGTAGAAGAATTATTAGAATCATTAAATACAAATAATTTTATAATATTACCAAGAATAGAATATTTAAATACTATTTTAGAAAACAATTTAGAAATAGTATATCATTTAAGTGATATTAATGTTTATTATACTTTAGAGGGAAATAATGATATTTTTAGTAATATTTTAAAAAAATATTTTGTTAAATATGAAGAAAATATTAAAACTGATTTAAAAAAAGAAGAATTTAGTTTATTTACAAATAAATTAGGGATTAATGATACAGATATTGATAAATTACTTAGTGTAAATTATAATTATGGATTCATAAATAATAGTCCATATGAAGTTATTATGAGTGGTAATTATGGGGGAATAATTGCCGAATATCTAAAAGAATTTAGTGAATTTTCAGGTGTATATTTTAATATTTCTAAATATAAAAATACTAATAGTTTAGTAAAAGCATTAAATCGTAATAAAGTAGATATCTATTTTGATTTTAATCAAAATATAGAAACAAATTATCTAAGTACTAGTAGTGGTATTACTACAAGTTTATCTATTTTAACAAATAAAGAAAGTACGAAAATGTTTAATTCAATTTATGGTTTACAAGGAGAAAATGTTTATGTCTTAGAAAATAGTAATATTCATAAATATTTAGCCAGTATTGGTAATATAAACATTAATACTTATAAAGACAGTAAAGAATTATTTAAATTAAACAAAGAAGATAAGATTATAGTAATGGATACCTATATTTATGAATATTATCGTGATAAAAAACTAAATAACTATACAAGTAAATATGATACTTTTATTAATAATCAATATATTTTTAAAATTAATAGTGAATATAAAACTTTAAAATTATTATTAGAAAAATATATGGCATATTTAGATGATAAAGAAGTAATCAATAATGGAATTAATAGTCATACAGAAACAGTTTTAAATGGAAGTATATTAAATGTAATAGCTAAATATTTTATAATTACTATTATTGCCATCCTTTTAATTGGATTTATTGTTTATAAGAATTCCAAAAAGATAAGAATAGCAAAAAGAGTTAAAAAGAATGACAAAATAAGATTTATTGATGAGTTAACATGTTTAAAAAATCGAGCATATTTAAGTGATTTTATGAAAACATGGAGTAATAATACCATATATCCTCAAGCGATAATTGTAATTGATTTAAATAATCTTCAAGAAATTAATGATAAATATGGCGTAATCGAAGGTGATAAACAAATTCAAGCGGCAGCGAATGCCCTTATTAAAACTCAACTTGATAATAGTGATTTAATGCGTAGTGATGGTAATGAATTTGTAATTTATACAGTTGGTTATAGTCAAAAGCAAATTATTAATTATATTCATAAATTAAATAAAGAGTTAAAAAAATTACCATATAATTATGGTGCTGAATTTGGTTATAGTTTTATATTAAATAATTTAAAGACTATTGAAGATGCCTTACAAGAAGCCACCATAGATATGAAAAATAAGAAGAAAGCGGATCATCATGAGCAATAAGGTTATGAAAGCAAAACATACTATCAAAGATTTCTTTAAAAACTTTTTGGAAGTTTTAAGAAGGCCAGAAATGATTGTACTGCCAGGAAATTTATCTTTTTTCTTTGTCTTAGCAATCATTCCTCTTTTTAGTATTATAAGTTATGGCGCATCTATTTTAAATTTATCAGTGGATTTTCTCTATGATTTTTTATCAACTTCTTTTTCAACAGATATAGCTGATATTATTTTAGGAGTTAATTTAGATAGTTTTAGAGGATTGCAATTTATAATTACCATTGTGGCAGGATTTTATATAGCATCAAATGGTGCTGATTCTATAATTACTGCTAGTAATACAATTTATGGGGTGGAAAATAAGAATTGGTTAAAAAGAAGAATAAAGGCTTTTGGCATGTCTTTATTAATCGTAATTTTGTTAGTATTCATGTTAATTGTTCCCGTTTTTGGTGATAATATTATGGGACTTTTTGAAGAAGTTAATTTAAATGCAGTTATAACAAGTAAAGTAATGGCCACATTTAATCTTTTAAAAGGACCAATTTCTTGGCTAATTATGTTTATAATAATAAGAACAATTTATGCCGTTGCTCCTGATCATAAACCTAAACATCGGGTCTTAAATTATGGAGCATTATTTACTACAGTGGGTTGGATAATAGGTACCGAAGTATATTCTGCTTATGTTACTAGATATGCTGAATATACGCATTTATATGGTAGCTTAGCCAGTATAGTAGTTCTTATGATTTGGATTTATTATTTATGTTACATTTTTACCATTGGTATTGCTTTAAATAGTCAAAAAGATGAGAGTAATTTGTCAAAAACTGGCACTATAAAAAAGGCATAAAAAGAAATAATAAAAATATGTACACAAGTATTACTTAGTACATATTTTATTTCTTGATATCAATCTAGTATTATAGGTACTAACCATATTAAGAAGTAATACTTAAAAGGAAATGATTTATACATTTTCTTTTTTAGTGGCTTAAATTTAAGTATACAATTTTTATTAAAAATGATATACTATAACTAGTGATAGTATGAAAAGAGTTAATTTATTTATTGTATTTTTAGTTAGTTTTATTTATATGGAGTTTTTATATAAATTTTTAATTTATGACCATATATTTAGAATGTCAATTATCAATATGATTTTATTTTTAATACCTTTAAGTTTATTATTAGGAGTAATTACTAATTTAAGTAAAAGTACTAAAATTAATAAAACTATCTATATAGTTATCATGGTTTTAATTGCGGTATGGTTTAGTGCTCAATATGTTGTTAATGATTATTTTAACTTTACTCTTTCATTAAGTGATTTTCAAGTTGCGGATCAATTAGGATCCTTTATGGATAAAGTTTTTGTTGAAGTATTTAAAAGAATTTTAGGTATAATTGGATTCTTTATGCCACTAATATTAACATTAATTTTCCACAAAAAAGTAAACTTTCATCATCGGGAAATTAAGAATAATTTAATATTATTAGTAGTAGCTATTATAGGTTTTGCTCTTTACATATTAGGATTAAACATTGGTAAAAATAAATCATATTCACCATATATTTTATATTATCAAATAAATGATGTTGCTTTAAATGTTGAAAATTTTGGAGTTTTAAATAGCTTTATAATTGATTTAAATCGTTCTATTTTTGGCTTTGAAGAAAAAATTATTAAAGTTGACAACCCTTTAAATAATGATGATGGAGGGAATACTCCGAAAGAATATGGTTATAATAATTTAGATATAGACTTTGATACTTTAATTATTAACGAATCTAATAGTGTTATTAAAGGAATGCATGAATATTTTCAAAATGATCCAGGTACTTTACAAAATGAATATACAGGATTTTTTAAAGATAAAAATTTAATCTTATTTATGGCGGAAAGCTTTAATGAAGTTGCAGTCAAAAAAGAAATTACGCCAACATTATATAAATTAGTTAATAGTGGTTTTGTTTTTGAAGATTTTTATACTCCAACTATATTTAGTACAATTGGTGGTGAATTTCAAGAACTTACTGGTTTATATGCAGCCGGTACTGATATTCTTGGTAAATTTAGGGGAGGAGATATTGCCTTTCCACAAGGAGTGGCCACTAAATTTAAGGAAGCTGGTTTTAAAACTTTTGCATACCATAATAATAGTGCCTCATTTCAAAATCGTAACAAATATTTACCTAGTCTAGGATTTGATAATTTTAAAGCATGTAATACTGGATTAGAAAAAGTTATTAATTGTTCAATATGGCCACGTAGTGATTTAGAAATGATTAATGCTACTGTTAATGATTATGTAAATGAAGATAAATTCATGGTATTTTATGCATCCAATTCAGGGCATTCTAGTTATGATGGATTTAATTCCAATCAAATGGCTAAGAAAAATAAAGAAGAATATTTAGCATCAGGTTTAAATTATTCTGATCGGGTTGCTACTTATTTAGCAGCTCAAATGGAACTTGATAAAGCTTTAGAATCTTTAATTGCAAAATTAGATGAGGCTGGAAGACTAGAAGATACTGTTATTGCCTTAGTAGGAGACCATTATCCATATGATTTATATTTAGAAGAAATAAATGAAATGGCTGATTATAAAAAAGATGAAATTATTGAAGTAAATCATAGTAATTTTATTCTTTGGAATAGCGAAATGGATACAGTTAATGTTTCTAAAGTGGGAAGTCAAATAGATGTTATCCCAACTATTTATAATGTTTTTGGTATAAACTATGATTCGAGATTATTTATTGGTAAAGATATTTTAAGTACTGAAGGTGGTTTAGCCATGTTTGGTAATAAATCTTGGGTATCTGATAAAGGTGCTTATTATTCATCTACTGGTAAATTTGTTCCTAAAGAGGGAGTAGATGTAGATTCAGAGTATGTTAAACAAATGAATCAAATTGTTCTTAATAAAATTAATATGAGTCGTAAGATAATAATGAATAATTATTATAGTAAAGTTTTTAAATAATTTAAGTTAAGAAGATATAAAGAAGAGACAACTCTTCTTTTAATATTATAAAAATTGTTGTAAAATGAAGATGGTGATAAAATGAAGTACAAAGTTAAATATGAGCGATTTAATTTATGTTTTATGACTATTTTGATGATATTTTGTTTTTTTACATGTATAGTTTGGTTATTTTTAAAATCTTATATCTATTTTAGTATTTATTTTGTAACTACATTAACTCTATTTCATATGTATTTCTTTACTTCTTATGATTTAACCAAAAATTATTTAAGAATAAATTTAGGATTTCTAAAAATAAAATTAAACTACGCAAAAATTATAATTATTAACCATGATATTAATAAAATAAAAATTAATTATGACAAAATGTCTATTAATTTGTATCCAAATAATATAAATAAATTTTATTTAGAATTAAATAATAATTTAAAAAAGGAGGCTAAAAAATGATTGATTATATAATAATAGGGTTACTTGGGGTTACTATTATTCTTCTAATTATTAATTTAATTAAAAGTAATGGTAGTAAAGATATAATTGAAAGAATTGGTAAGTTAGATACTAGTGTTACAAAAGATATTGGTGATTTTAAATTAAACTTTAGTAAAGATTTAAGAAATGATTTTGATATATTAGTTGAAAAAATAGAATATCGCTTAAATGTAATAAATGAAAGAGTTAATAATCAACTATCAGAAAATTTTGAAAAAAGTAATAAAACATTTATGAATGTTTTAGAAAGATTAAATAAGATTGATGAAGCGCAAAAGAAAATTGATGGTTTAAGTACGGAAATTGTTTCATTGCAAAGTGTTTTAACAGATAAAAAAACAAGAGGAACATTTGGAGAAGTTAATTTAGAATATATATTGAATAATGCTTTTGGACCTTCTTCAAGTGGAATTTATAAAATTCAACATAAAATGAGTAATGGCTATATAGCGGACTGTCTTTTATATGCACCATCTCCTTTAGGTACAATAGCCATTGATAGTAAATTCCCATTAGAAAATTATCAAAAAATGGTAGATAAAAATAAAACAAAAGAAGAACGAGGATTATTTGAAAAAAGTTTTGTTAATGATGTTAAAAAACATATTAATGATATAAGTGAAAAATATATTGTACCCGGTGAAACTAGTAATGAAGCCATTATGTTTTTACCAGCGGAAGCAATCTTTGCGGAAATAAATGCTTATCATCCAGAATTATTAAATTATGCTTATCAAAAAAAAGTATGGATTACTGGTCCAACTACTTTAATTAGTACTTTGTCAATTATTAGCATGATATTAAAAAATATGGAAAGAGATAAATATGCTAAAATTATTCATGAAGAATTAGATAAATTAGGTATTGAATTTAATCGTTATAAAGAACGTTGGGATAAACTTTCACGAAGTGTTAAATCAGTAAATCAAAGTTTAGATGAACTTCATACAACAACTGAAAAAATTAGTAAAAGATTTGAAAATATTAAAAATGCCGAGATTGACACATTAAAAACAGATAAATTACAAATTGACTATAATGATGAGGATAATGAATAATGAAAATATATTTAGTAAGTAATAATATGTTATTAGAGGGTCTTGATTATGATTTTGATGCCAATTTAGATAATATTAGATTAACAAGGCCTTTAAGTGTAGAAGGGGAAATAAATGCTCAAAAAATTAGTTCTTTATCATTATTTGATAGTATTGAAGATATTATTTCCAGTTTTCAAAGTAGTGCTTTAAGTAGTGCTAAATATTTAGCAGCCAAGTTAGAATTAAAAATATTTATGAATGATAAATTTAATGATTGTAAAGTTGGTAATTTAGGTAGTAAAAATATGAAAATGGTCAAAGGATTACAAGACCATGAATTTACATATAAACTTTCTAATGGTGAATCATTAATTGATGTAGGAAATAGATTAGATAAAGAAATAAATAAAATTGTTTTAAATAATAAGAATACTATTATTTTTACTCATAAAAGAGCAATATTGGGTTTTTTATTAAAATACGCAAAAGTTGGTTATAATTTAGATGATAATTTAATATTAGAATATAATGATAAAATTATCTATGATGATAGTGATACTGAGTATGATATTTATGAATTAAATTTTATAAATAAAGAATTAAAAAGTATTGTAAGATTATAGAAAATAATTTTGTAAATAAGACGCCTTTAAGGCGCCTTTTTAGAATTAATAAAAAAGTTATTATTGAAAAATTAAAACTTTGAATAAAAAAAATGAGCATTTACATTTACTTTTCTCCAAAATTCGACAAAATATCTTGACAAAGGGGGGGGGGGTGGTTATGGTATCCTTAAAATAAGGAT
>CANQYF010000031.1 GCA_947628075.1 uncultured Bacilli bacterium
TTTCACCATGTTCAATACTTCCACCAGGCAAATCATATTTACCAGTATATGCCCCTCTTGATTTTTTAACTAACAATATTTTGTTATCATGTATAACTATTCCGTAAACTCCTAAATGTCTAGTCTCTTTCATAAATTTTTCCATACTCCTTTATTAATTTATATACTAAATTCATTCTTTTCTCATCTTCAAAATTTAAATCTATCTTTTCATAATAATTATATAATTTAATCAATCTAAATTCAACTAATTTATTAAAGTACAACATATCTATGTTAAAATACTTAGAAACAATATCCCAAGGAATATTCTTATCATTACATAGATAATATAAAGTCAAAAATGACACTAACTGCATAGATTTAGGATATTTTTTTAAATTGTCATAGTCTATAAAATAAATTTCACCATTATTCATTATTATATTAGTATCATTTAAATCATCGTGAATAATGATTTGCTTTTCTTTATTAAGTCTTTCGTGTAAATCTTTATCATTAATCATCAATTTGATAATTGATTTTACCTCATTATTTTTAATTGTTTCATAAAATGAGAATAATTTATTTAATATTGTTTCATTTTTACAGAGAATATAATTTGATATCATTTCCATTCTTTCTGATAATTTATAAACGTTTTCGATTAAAATTTTATCACTTATTTTATTTTTTTTATCACCAAGATATGTATAATATTTAACAATATAATTTTCTTTATTTTTATAGTAATATATTAAAGGTATAACATTTATGTAACCCTCTAAATTACATAATATAGCTTGTTCATTTTTAGTATATTGTAAATTGCTATTTATAGTGCATTTTCTCACATACAACTTATCATTTAATTCTAATATATCTATTTTACTTTTAAAATCATTCTTTAGTTCTCTCACGAATTTAAAATTTTTCCATTTTGGACAAAAAAGAACTTGAACTATAGTATCATTATTTAATAATTGATACCACCATTGCCAATAATCTTTTTTTTGACTATCACTTTCTAAATTAAGTGAATATAAATGATTGTAATAAAATTTTTCAAATAATACTTTGATTATAAAATAATAGTAATATTTTTTTACTTTATTTAAATCAAAATTATGACTACGATAATAAAAAATTATTTTTTGGGCATAATTAATATCAAAGTAACCTTTATCAAAACAATTTTTTATTAAAAAACTTGCTGCTTCGTATTCAAATGGTCCTTTTATAACTTCATCAAAATCAATTAGATAAACTTTTTTATTCCAAATGATATTTTTGTATGATAAATCGCCATGGATAACAACGTTGCCATCAAATTTATCAACATCTATTTCTTCATATTTTTTTATAATATTTTTAATGATTGGATTATCAATATTTTTTAACTTTCTATAGTAAAAATCAACTTTATTGTAAATAGTATCTATAAAAAAGTTAGGTTCAATCTCAATGTTTATTTTTTTACATTCAACAAATATTTGATCAATTTGTTTCTCAGAAAAATATCTACGTATTTTTCCATCTATATAAGAAAAAATTCCAACCTTATATGTTTTAAATGAATAAAAATCTATTAATTTGTTGCAATTTACATCCTTAGCAAGGATATATTTTATTAAATCATAATTATATTTTTTTAATTTATGATAAAACTTAACTATTACTTCTCTATTTTTATATGTACATTTTATGACATGATTGGCGCCACCATTTTTCATTTTTTTTATGTTTTTCAATTTTAATTTAATACATATATCTTTGATTTCTTTATTTTCAGCGAATTTTTTAATGACTTCATTATAAATACTAATATTTTGTTTAGCTATAACATCGGGAGAGTATTTTTTTAATATTTCTTGTCTTCCGTTTTTTCCACATTTCTTGGCGAATTTTTCATCTTCAAATAATTTTATAACTTTCACTGCTAATTCTTCATAATCTAATGGATTATATAAAACTCCAGATTCATCATCTTTTATCATTTCTCTAATCCCTGTGTTATTACTCGCTACTATTGGCAACTCTGTTAATAATTCTTCCATTGCTACATAGGGTAGATTGTCAAATAATGAGGGTATTACTCCTATTCTTGCTTCATTAAAATAGTAATTTAAATCTCTATTATCTATTTGACCTAAAAATTCTATATATTTATGATATTTTTTGGGCAATAGATTTAAAAATGCATCTTTTGCTAAAATTCCTTGCTGTTCTATACTATTATAATCGCCAATTAATTGAAATTTTATATCATCATCTTTTAAATGATCAACTATTATTGGGATTGCTTTAGCAAATACAAAAACACCTTTTCTTTCAATTACTTTACCACAAAACAATATTGTTTTTGATAGATGAGCATTAGGTAAAGGATAAAAGTCATAAATATTGGCAGGATTACCAACAATTTCTATTTTATTTATATCATCTATTTGATGATATTTTGGCATTAAATCTTTCAAAATTTTTGAACAACATATTACTTTATCAGCATATTTTACAACTAAATCTTCATTTTTTATAATTTCATTATGCAACTTTTTAGGAAGTTGTGTTTTATTTAAATGTGACCAAATATTATAAGAAGTATGTAACTTTACAACCACTGGTATATTTCTTTTCTTTAAAAATTCAATAATTTCTGCGGAAAATTCTGGGGTTTCTATTATATCTATGTGATCGTTTCTATCAATTTTGTTAATTATTCTTTTTATTTTTTTTCTATAATTATAATAAGAAGAAACGGTTTCTTCATTTCTAATCGTATGAATTCGAACTATATGAATATCATCCTCATAGTACTCATAATCTTCTTGTTCTGTTCCACATATGACAGTTACCCTATTGCCAAGTTTGAGCAATTCTTTAGATAATAGATATTGATATGTAGCTATTCCACCAAAACTTGTATCGCATGGATATTCCACACCTACTAAACATATATGCATTATTTTATCTTCCTTTTTACTATATTTTTTTCTTTTATTATATTATTAGTTAACAAAAAATTAGAAACAATTTGGTTAACTTGCATTATTGAATAAAAGTCTGAAATTAACGATAAACTGCATATTTGATAAACTTTATCAAAATAATTATTGTAATCATCAATTGCATGTTCAATTCTTTCATTCAATTTAGCAATTTCTAATTTATTACCATTTCTAGTTATGATACAATCTCGAATATTACTAAAAGATAATAAGATAATTACTGTTTTAGGATTAGTTTGATAAAAATTTAAAATATTTTTGTATGAAGTTAATAATAAAATTGGATAATCATTTTCAAAACAATCTATATAACCATATTTATCATTTTGACCACTAGTAAAGAAAAAGAAATCATTATTCTTTAATTTTAAAAATTCTTCTTCATTCACATAATTATAATAGGTGTCATCTATTCTTTTTTCGCGTGTTGTAAAACATATTGGCATATTTACATGGTAATTTTGGGTTAAATAATCAGCAATTGTACTTTTTCCAACTCCACTTGGACCAACGATAGCAATAATACTCTTGTTCATAATCCCCAACTTCCCTTTTGGTTTATTGGAATTATTGTAGCATTTATATTTAAAAATGTAAATGAAAAAGAAAAAAGGTGATAGCCATATTTTCAATGGTTATCACCAAAAAATATTATTTATCACTAAGAGTAACCACATTATTAATTACCCAACAACCTAAAACAGTGTCAGGTCTTTCTTCTGGTGTTAAATTAAATTTATTGCCACTAGTCTTTTTGGCTTTCCCAATAACGGCTTTGGTTACTATTTCTCTAAAATTAGACAAATTTATCACTCCCTAATTTAATCTATGCTAAATATAAGGAAAAAGAACATACTTTTTTAGTTAAATAAAATTTTGCTTTTAAAAAAATGTGAATTATAATAAAAAGTGGTGATGATATGTCAATTCTTACTAAATTAAATGATAAAAAAGATAAAGAATATAAAAAATTTCAAGAAAGAATATGCCATACCAAATATAAAATATTAGGTATTAAAATACCCATTTTAAGAAAATATGCTAATGAATTATTAAAAAATTATAATTATCATGATCTACTTTCCCAAATAAAATCTAACTCTTATGAAGAAGTTATGCTAGAAGGAATAATTATTGGTAAATGTCAGACAAGTTATGAAGAAAAATTACATTTAATAACTAATTTTTTACCTAAAATAGATAATTGGGCAGTCTGCGATATATTTTGTAGTGAGTTAAAATTTGTAAAAGATAATCTTGCTAATTTTAATATATTTCTTAAAGTTACATCCCAAAACCCAAAAGAATATTATCAAAGATTTTATTTCGTTATGTTACTAAATTATTATGTTAATAATGAATATATAACTGATGTTTTAAATAGTACTTTAAATGTTAAAAGCAATTATTACTATGTTAAAATGGCGGTTAGTTGGCTACTTTCTGTTTGTTTAGTTCATGATTTTCCTAAAACCATTAATTTTTTAAATAAGCATAAAAATGAAATTGATAAGTGGACATTTAATAAAGCCTTACAAAAAGCTTTAGAAAGTTTACAAATAAGTCCTAAAAATAAAGAAGTTATAAAAACTATGAAAATTAAATGACTAAAAATATCCTATATTTTGACATATTATAACAACCAAAATGGACAATAACGCCTTTTTTTGGTATAATTATGGCGGTGGTACAAATGGAATGTTTATTTTGTAAAATAGTTAATGGTGAAGTCCCTAGCTATAAATTATATGAAGATGATAAAGTTATTGTAATTATGGATGCTTATCCCAATGTTGATGGTCATACTTTAATAATTCCGAAAAAGCATTATGATACTTTAATGGATTTACCTGATGATTTAGTATTACATATTAATAATATTGCTAAAAAATATATTAATCATATTATGGATAGATTACACGCTAAAGAATTAAGTGTATGTGTTAATTATGGAAATTCTCAAAAAATAAAACATTACCATATGCATTTACTTCCTAATCATGGTACTCGTTCTGAAAAACCAGTTACCGAAGTTTATGAGGTGTTGAAATAATGGCAAAACTTAGAAAAAAAGCGAAAAGACAAATTTTCTTAATTTTATTATTTATAATCATTTTAATTGGTTTTATTAATTTAAATCCTTTTTCTCATAGTACGCAATCTAATGAAAATCCTTCTAAAGTAGAAGAAAAAGGAAAAAATTCAATTAAAACATATACAGCTAAATTAATTGCTACTGGTGATGGTCTTATTCATTCTCCAGTCTATAATGCCGCTTATAATAAGACTACTAATACCTATGATTTTAGTGATATGTTAACTTATACAAAAGAAAAAATTAAAGATTATGATATTAAATATTATAATCAAGAGACTGTTTTTGATGATTCCAAAACCTATGGCAGTTATCCACGATTTAATACCCCATCGGCTTTTGGCCAAAATATGATTGATATTGGTTTTAATTTAGTAAGTCTCGCTACTAATCATTCCTTAGATTTTGGGGTTTCTAGTGCAAAAGCTAGTGCGGCATGGTGGGAAGGTAAAAAAGATGTCTTAGCAACTGGAATGGCCTCAACGGAAGCAAAAAGCAATGAACATAAAATAATGAACGCAAATGGTATTACTTATACAATGCTTTCTTATACTTATGGAACTAATGGTTTAGGATTAAATGATATTAAAAAAGAACCATTTATTGTTAATCTATATAAAGAGCCTACTGAAAGTGCTATTAATGAAGAATATAAAAAGAAACTAAAACAAGATATTGCTGCTGTTCGTGATAAAGTTGATGTTTTAATTGTAGCAGTTCACTGGGGAACAGAATATAAACAAACTGCAACCGAAGAACAAAGAAATTTAGCTAAATTCCTAGCTGAAAATGATGTAGATATTGTTTTAGGAACTCATTCTCATTGTATAGAGCCATGGGAATGGATTGGTGATACAGTTGTCTTCTATTCTTTTGGAAATTTTATTTCTAATCAAATGGGAGCAGAAAATCCTCTTATAAGAAAAGTGGGAACTGTTGGCATGTTTGCTACTTTAGATATTGTTAAAACTGTAGATACCGAAAAAAATACTAAGACAATTGAAATTAAAAATATTGGTGCTGATCTTAATTATACTTATCGTTATTATAATAAAGATAAAGGTAAAAATGATTATTTAGTTATCCCATTTAGTCAAATGGAATCAAAATATTTAAGTAATTATGAAAGTGTATACAATGAATTTAGTCAAGTTTTAAAAACTTATGATAATAATATTACAATTGAGCCGTTAAAATCATAAAAAAAATACTGTTAATTCAGTATTTTTTATTGTCTAAAACTTAACACTCTAACTAACTCTTTATCTTTTTTAAATTGATCTAAATAAGTAAAAATTGCTTTTTTGGATTGTTTAGATAATTCAAAACTTTCCAATTCTTGTTTTAGAAAAGAGCAAAAATCCAAATAAGTACTAGGGGTTGAAAATAAAATACCTGTTCTAATAAATATCTCTGATATGATAGCCATAAATTTATTTTCATTACTATTATCAATCAAAACATTTATAAATGGCTCTACTTGTTCAAATAATAAGTCTTCAGCATATTCATTTTTTGTACTATCCAAATAACTTTTACTTTTATTTGTTAAATCCGCGACTAATTTACTATTCCAGAATAATTCTGGTTGTTTCATTTTCTCATCGATTAATTGTTCTCTTAAAAAATTAAAAGATATCATTATATTATTTTTAAAATTGATAAGTTCCTTCTTAAAATCGCTATACTTACTATCTTTTATGTATAAGTTTAAAAAATATAATATCGTTTTTATAATATCAATTTCTATAGAACTTTCTAAGTAATAATTTCCTAACATTTCATTTGCGGGATCTCTTCTATAAAGAAAATCATCATACTTAAATTGCAAATCTTCTGCTTCATATTTATCTATTAAATCAGAAATTTGATCAGCTAATCTATTTTTGATAATTTGATTTTTATTATTTTCTGTTATATCAAATAAAACATCTAAGCGATTATATTCACAATCATCTAATAAAGCTAAATTTATTTTAGTTAATTTATCTGTATTATTTCCTAAGCTTTTTAATAATTCTTCTTCTTTAATTAATAATCCTTTTAAAATGTTTTTTAATAGATTTTTTTGTCTTTTAGTGATTTCATCTTTATCAGAAGTAAAAATATTATAAACTGTTCTTATTTTTTCTGATATTTTTAATAATTCCAGTACTGATTCGTAATCATCATGAGTTAATTTATTTTCGTCATTCATAAATTTTTAAAACCCTCGCTTTTTAAAATATAAACTATATTCTAAAGCAATAGTCTTTCAAAGTCAATAAAATAGCCAAAAAAGATGTAG
The DNA here is from genome assembly GCA_947628075.1 of uncultured Bacilli bacterium. GTDB lineage: Bacteria > Bacillota_I > Bacilli_A > RF39 > UBA660 > SIG200. The sequence continues at coordinate 7,370 of CANQYF010000031.1, forward strand.
TAAATGTGACTATCGAGTGAAAATGTCCGCTTTTTAAAACCAATTTTTAAATGAAAATGTCCTAATGAAAATAGATTTAAAAATGAATCTATTTTTTTAAGTGGTTATTCGGTGAAAATGTCCTATAATAATTTCTTCGGAAATCAGAAGAAGTAGAAAAACCCAAACCAATTATTTATCAAAATCAAAAGTAATAAAATCACCGACACCTAATAACCATCAGAGAATCATCCTTGACGAAAAAATATGATGTTAAGATAATTTATCTTGGGGCTTTGCCCCAAACGCCCCAAGGTTTATCGCTTTTTGGTTGCCAAAAAAGGAACAAATAAAAACGGAAGCATTATTAATTAAATTTATTGCTTCCTTTTTTGTATAACCATTACTTAGTGCTCGGGTCACTCCTCAGTGTTGCCTTATCCCCTAAGTAATGGTCTTTATCCTAACAAAATATAATATAATTTTCAATAGGACATTTTTACTTAAAAACGACTAGAATTTTTTAAAAATTATACATTATTTTTCAACAGGACATTTTTACAAAAAAATACTAATTTAAAATTAGGACATTTTCATTTAAAAGTCACAAAAATAGCCAAAAAAAAGAAGCTTTTATGCTTCCCTATATTAGAAAACTTCCACCAAGTATTATAGCTAACAATATATATAATATTAAAACTATAAAAAAGTAATTGTAAGCATTATTGGTGTTATTATTGCCTTGACAAACATTATTATTTGAACAAGCCATATTTATACCTCCTTTAATTTAAATTAAATATATGCTCCTACGATTATAATAAGTAAAATAAATAATACTAATATAATAGCAGCGCCAATTCCGTTATTTCCACAGTTCATAATTCACTCCTCCTTTATGTCTATTCATTTATAATTTATGGTTAAATTTTTTAAGTGTGAGTGCTTAAATTAGTAAATTATGCTTTCTTTTGAATATGTCTTTTGTTATAATAATATTATTGGGAGGAATTTATGAAAAAATATTTATTATTATTTATGATATGCTTACTTACCCTATGTGGTTGTGGTAAAATACCAAAACTTGCAAATGGTGAAGAAGCTGTTATAACATTTGCTAAAGATAAAAAAGAACATATGATTAGTGCAGAAGAATTATATACTTACTTAAAAAGTGATTTTGGTTTAGAAGCTACTTTAAATATGATCGATAATTACATATTAGAAGAAGAATTTGCATCTTTCGTTGATACAGCCAAAGAAAGTGCCGCTAATCAAATTGAAGCTATGATTGAAGCATATGGTAGCAAAGAAACATTACAACAAGAAATTATTGAAAGGACAAATTACTCTACTATTGAAGCTTACCAAAATTATTTATACATAACTTATATGAATTCACATGCTTTAGAAGAATATGCTAAAACTTTAGTTACAGATAAAGAAATTGAAAAGTACTATAAAGATGAAGCTAAAGGTGATATTGAAGTATATAATATTTTAGTTACTTCTAAAGCTACTAATAATATGACAACTGAGGAAAAAGAGAAAAAGGAAAAAGAAGCTCAAGATACAATTAAAGAAATTATTAGTAAATTAGATAAAGCTGATAAAAAATTAGATACTTTCAAAAGTTTAGTTAAAGAATATTCCGAAGATGAAACTAGTAAACAAAAAGATGGTAATTTAGGATATATAAACATTGATACTTTAGGATCTAGTTATGATGAATTAGTTGATGCCGCTTATAAATTAAAAGATGGTGAATATAGTAAAGAAGTTATTACTACTGAATTAGGATATCATGTTATTTATAGAAGTGCTTCTAAAGAAAAAGATACTTTAGATAACTTAAAAGATAAAATTATTGAAACTTTAGCAAATAGAAAATTGAGTACAAACAGAACTATTACTGTTGACTACTTAGAATATTATCGCAAATTATATAATGTAAAAATTCAAGATTCAGAAATAAATAAACAATATGGCATTTATATTAATAATTTAATCAATAGTTTAAATAGTACTTCTGAAGATTAAAGAATTCAAAAAAATTGGCAATTATTTATTACCAATTTTTTTATGGCCTAAAGCCTTTTTTCATTAATCTAATTTTAATTTGATAATCCAAATTAGAATCAGTATATTTGGAAGCTAATTTATTCTTTAATTTTTGATATTCTTTCTCATATATCATATTATCGTCTTGAAAAGAATATTTATCTAAAATGAGATTAATATGATCTATGAAAAAACCTTTATTTTTAAGTTCGTTATAAACTTTTTGTTTAAGAAATAAACCTGACATATTATGATTACTATGTAATTTCTTTTGAATATATTTTTCAATTTTATTTAACCATATATCACTTGTAAAAGTATTTAAATAATTTTGAATATCTTCCTCTTGAAAACCTAATTTTTTTAAATCGTATAAAATTTTATTAGGGCCTTCCATACCTAAATTAACTTTATCATTAATATAAGATTTAATATATAAATAATCATCTAAATAGCCATCTTTTTTTAATCTATCTATTGTATAATTAATCGCGTCCTTATTATAATCTTTAAGTTTTTTAATAATTTCTTTTTCTGTTCTTAATTTAGAACTTATATATTTTAAAGCTTTTTCATAACTTTCTACATAGTTATTAAAAAGAATAATCTCTTGTAAATTTTTTTCATCTAATTCTTTATGAATTAAAAGATTAAATTTTAAAATAACATCATCATAAAGTTCTAATTTATTACCATTATCTAAACATAATTCATATTTATTTTTTTTCTTTTTATAACTATTTATTTTCATAAAGTGAACATGCCTTTTTTAATTCATCAATTAATTCATCTACTTCTTCCATAGTATTTAAACGAGCTCCACAAGCATATTTATGCCCTCCCCCATTAAATTTACTAGCAATAGTATTAATAATTGGACCTCGGCTTCTAATACTAATTTTATATTGATTATTTTTAATATCTTCTGTAATAAATATCCAGACTAATAATTCTTCGATAAAATTATACCCATTGATGACATTAGAAGGGGTTGCAATATCAACATTGTATTCCTTTAAGACTTCATCACTTATTTTTATATATCCTAATTTACTTTCATCTATAACTAAATTATTAGTTATATATGCTATAAATTTATATTCTGACATTGGTCTTGTATATAAAACATCATATAAACTTGTAAAATCAATTTTACTTATTCTTATCAATTCTTTTACGGTATCAAAAGTTTCATAAGTAGTATTTTTAAGAGAAAATCTTTCACTATCAGATACTATCCCTAAAAATAAATTTTCAGCAATATGTTTATTTAATTTTAATTTAGTATTTAAAATTAATTCACATACCATTTGAGAAGTACTTGATTTCTCAATATCTCCCCATTCTACAGTAGCATTTATATCTTCTTTTGGATGATGATCTATTTTTAATATACTATCATATTTTAAATTATCAATCCCATCTATTCTAGCCATATTAGGAACATCTAAAACAATAAGTAAAACTTTAGTAAGATCATCATAATTGGGATGATTTAAAGTTCCATAATATTTAAATTTGGCCACTGAAGTTCCAACTGCATAGACTTTTTTTTGTGGAAATGTTAATAAAATTGAATCTCTTAATGCCATTTGACTAGCCACAGCATCAGGATCAGGTCCCACATGTCTAGCAATAACTATATTATCGTATTTTTTTATTTCTTTATAAATTTTATTCAAAAGTATCTTATTTATAATGATGCACCTTCTAACTAATAAGTTCCAATGTATCTAAAGCAATCATTAATTCTTCATTAGTTGGAATTACATAAACAGGAATCTTAGAGTCATCAGTTGAAATTAAACGGAATTCACCACGAAAATCGTTCTTTTCATCATCAATTTTAACGCCTAAACTTTGAATACGGTCAATAATCATTTTTCGCATTGTTTTAGAATTTTCCCCAACACCTGCAGTTAATGTAATTACATCTGCTCCATTTAATAGATTATTATACATAGCTATAAAGTTAGCTATTTTTTGAGCATACATATTTTGTGCTAATATACATCTTTCATTTCCTTCATTAGCGCCATTTTCTACATCTCTACCATCGCTTGATAAACCACTTATACCAAGTAACCCACTTTTTTTATTTAAAGCGTTTATAACTTCTTCAGCACTCATATTAGTTTTTTTCATGACAAAAGGAATAATTGATGGATCAATATCACCAGAACGAGTTCCCATCATAATTCCTGCAAGAGGAGTAAATCCCATTGTAGTATCTACTACTCTTCCACTGTCAATTGCACATAAACTACCACCATTACCAATATGACAAGAAATAACTTTTAAATCATCTCTTTTTAAATATTCAGAAATTGTTTTATAGATAAATCTATGACTTGTACCATGAAAACCATATTTTCTAATACCATATTCCGTATACCATTCATAAGGAACTGGATATAAAAATTCAGATTCTTTCATAGTTTGATGGAAGGTTGTATCGAATACCCCAACATTTTTAACATTAGGTAGTACTTTCATAAAAGCTCTTACCCCCATAATATTAGCAGGATTATGAAGAGGACCTAATTCATTATATTTTTCAATTCTCTTAAGGACGTCTTCATCAAGTAAAGTTGAAGAAGTAAACTCACTACCACCATGTAAGATTCTATGGCCTACACCTTCAATTTCCTCTAAAGAATCAACTATTTTATTGGCAATTAATTCATCAATCAATTTAGATACCGCAACAGAATGATCATCTAAAGGAGCTGATTTTACTATTTTTTCACCATTATATTTTATAGTATACATGCTACCTTCCATGCCAATTTTTTCAAATAAACCACTTGCAATGGTATTTTTACTTGGAAATTCTATCAAAGTAAATTTTAATGATGAACTTCCCGCGTTAACAGATAATATTTTCATTTTTATACACCTCTAAGTAACATTATAAATGACTTATAACTTTTTGTAAACCAAGAAAAAACAAGTATTTCTACTTATTT
>CANQYF010000032.1 GCA_947628075.1 uncultured Bacilli bacterium
CGGGATGGTAGCAGTTTGGTAGCTCGTCGGGCTCATAACCCGAAGGTCGAAGGTTCAAATCCTTCTCCCGCAACCATATGGTTCGTTAGTCTAGAGGCCTATGACGTCTGCCTGTCACGCAGAAGATCACGGGTTCAAATCCCGTACGAACCGCCATCTGGCTTCATAGCTCAGTCGGTAGAGCAGAGGACTGAAAATCCTTGTGTCGCTGGTTCAATTCCCGCTGGAGCCACCATTTAGTTTATTAAAAAATCCCATATTTCGGGATTTTTTCTTTGCTTAAATTTTAAATTAAAGATTCTTTTTTTTACTTTTAGTCAAATATATAATGTTGAAATTCTTCATTATCAATCATTTCCAAAATTATTTCGGGTTTAAAATTTGTGGCTTTTAATTCAGATGAACTTAACCATATATAAGTTAAATGATCTTTCTTCTTTTCTTCAATATTTGCAATTGATGATTTACTATATAAATTATAATCATTGAATTCATATTCATGAATCATTAATATTTCATGATAATTTTTACCATTAAAACTCGAAACAAAAAAATTTTCTATCATACCAACTTTCTTTTTTAATGTAATGTCAATGCCAGTTTCTTCCTTAAATTCTCGTATACCCGTATTAATAGAATTTTCACCTAATTCACATCTTCCTCCTGGTAATGTATAATGACTAACTCTATCATCTTTTTGGATTAATATTTTTTTACCATTTCTTATAACGATTGCTACTCTATTGTTAAATATAACGCCATTTTTTTCAAACCGAATATCATTATTCATTATTTTTTAAACCTACAAGGAAAATTCCCACAAATTTTTTATTTGTGATTCTATTCTTTCATACTCCCAAAGCATTCTACTCTTTACTCTACTATTAGGATCATTAACAACAATTTTATCGTCTTTTATACCAACTAATACAATATAATGACCATTAATGGTAAAATCACCTTTTCGCATATTACAAATTACTGGATGATTATTTTTTAAAGCATTATAAATTATTTGTTTAGATAAAGGAAGTTCTTTTACTTGAAGGCCAAAATATTTGGCTCCTTCACTCATTAATGACCAAGTTGTGCCTGCATTATCTTGATAATATCCTTTTTCTACTGCAAACTTAGCAATATCATATGGAGTAGTATCATTCTTTCCAGTTAAGCCTGCAATTACCATAGCTAATGACGTTGGTCCACAGCCACTTATGGCAATATTGCTTTTGCCATAATCACCATACCCCCATCTTTCATCCCATTGTAATAATAATGGAAATTCACCTTTGGTAACGTTCCCGATATTATCACTATAAACATTGCCCTTTTTATTTAAATAGTCCATTACATATTCTGTAAGTTCAATATTTCTAGATAAAGATTCTAATAATTTTTCCGGATATTTATCATAATTTTTTATTATTTCATTTATTCTTTTATCTTTTTGACTAAAATTATTTAATCTTTCTAATATTGTACCATTTTCATATTGAAGCATTGAAACTTCATCATAACTATCTAGAGAATTCAAATATTCATTAAGATTAGTTAAATCATCAACATATTCATCTTTATTATCTTTAATATCTGTTTTATCTATATTATCTGGCTTCTTCTCTACTGGTTTAAAAGATTTTATAACACTAAAAATTAAAATTATAACTAAAACTACAATTAAAATTAATTCTATTAATTTCTTTTTATTAATTTTTTTCTTTCTATTCATTTAAACCTCTTCTAAACTATTTCTTACTATTTTAGTTTAGCATAAATGTAGATTAAATTATATATTTTTCTTCATAATATCATCGATATAATGTATAATTTAAGTATATATATATTAAAATGGAGGCTAAAATGAATTTACCTAAATATACACTGTCTGAGGAGTTAGTTAGTGCAATTAGCCACGGAATTGGAGTTTTACTATCAATTAGTGCTTTAGTATTATGTATCGTCTTTGCAAGTATCCATCATAACCCTTTAGGAATTATTGCAAGTATTATATATGGTCTAAGTTTAATTATACTTTATTTAATGAGTACCTTATATCATTCATTTAAACCAAATAAAGCTAAGAAAGTATTTCGAATACTTGATCATTGTAGTATCTTTTTATTAATTGCGGGTAGTTATACACCTTTTCTCCTTTTGGTTATTGGCCATCTTAAAGGAATAATAATGCTTATTACTATTTGGCTATGTGCAATTATTGGTATAATTGGTAATTGTATTAATCTAGAAAAATTTAAAAAAATATCCTTCCCTCTTTACTTATTTATGGGATGGATAATTATTTTTTCATTAAATACATTAATTAACAATTTAGAATTTAATGGTTTAATGTTTCTTCTTATCGGTGGACTAATTTATACCTTTGGAGCAATAGCGTATTTAATGGGTAAAAAAATTAAATACATGCACTCTATTTGGCATTTCTTTGTTCTAGGTGGTAGTATATTGCAATTTTTTACAATCTTCTTATATGTAATATAAAATAATTAGTTTTTAGCTGCCCCATCAACTGGTAAGATTACACCCGTAATATAACTAGCCATATCACTAGCTAAAAACAAAAACGCATTAGCAACATCTACTGGTTCCCCAATTCTACCTAATGGAATTGTATTAATAAGAGGAATAATCATTTCTTTTGGTAATTTTGCCACCATATCAGTATTAATTATTCCTGGGGCTACTGCATTAACTCTTATATTATCTTTGGCAAGTTCTCTTGCTAAGCTTTTAGTAAGTCCATTTACGGCAAATTTACTTGCAGGATAAGGTGACCCTGATGGTTGACCATAAATACTTACTATAGAGCTAGTATTTAGAATAACTCCACTTTTCTTTTCTTTCATAAAAGGAACAACCGCTTTTGTAACATTAAACATGGCATTAACATTTATATTCATTATATTAGCAAAATCTTCACTTGTTAAATCTTCTATTTTAGCATTGGATGAAACTCCTGCATTATTTATTAATACATCGATTTTACCATATTTAGAATATATTTGTTTTATAACATTATTTACTTCTTCAAAATTATTTAAATTAGGATAATATCCCTCTATTTCATATCCTTCTTTTTGTAAATCTTCCAGTGCTTTATTAACTGTTTCCGCTTTTGAACCAAATAAAATTACTCTAGCATTATTCTTTAAAAAAGTTCTTACAATTTCAAACCCAATTCCTCTAGTTCCCCCAGTTACTATTACTACTTTATTTTCTATATTCATACTTCCTCCAAATTAATTAAATTATATCATAATTTTCCTAATTATTTTATTCTTCGATATTTTTTAATCATAAAAACAACACTAAAAGTAACACCCATAATTATACCTGCAGCTTCAAATATTTTTAACCAAAAATTATTCTTATTTATAACATTTTCACTTTTAGGTAAACAATTTAACAATTCTTTTTCTTCATTACCTTTAAATACCATTTCACAATTAGAAAAATCACTTTCTAGTTTTTCTAATATATGTTCTTTTATTTCATTAGAATATCCTTCCATATATTCTTTATTAAGTATAACTGATGGCACTCCCAATTTCTTTATATTTAATTCTTTTTTTAATTTATTTATTATTTGTTCATCTTTATTAATATTTAAAATTACTAAATTAAAAGCAAATCTTTTATTTATATCTTTTAACCAAGCCAATTCTTGATTACATTTTAAACAATCATTTTGATAAATGAAATAAATATTATAACCATTTAATGAATCTTTATTATTAAAAACAACTAATAATAAAATAAATATAATTGAAATAATTCTTTTCATTTTTACCTCCTAAAAGGAATATTCATTAATATTATTAAACAAAAAGAATTATTTTATGTTATCTAATTATTGGTATTATAAACATATTCAATACTAATAACTATCTCATTTTCAACAATAATATCTAATAATGTATTATCTTTTTTATACTCATATAAATTATCTAATTTTTGATAATTGTCTCCATAAACTTCAAGCATTTTTTCATAACTATCCCCTTGTTTTATACCTTCCGTAGTTGGAGTATTGGGATCTGTTATTAAAATAGATAAAATTCTTTCTTCATTATTTAAAGTATATGTTGATATTTCATAATTTTCATAAGTATATACTCTATCAGTATCTTCAAAAGCACAGGTAGGTAGTTCCATTTCATTTAGATAATTACCCATTTTTTCTGTACTAAATAATTCACCTGGTGTCATTTTTATATCATTATAGACAAAACTATAAGTTTCTTTTACATCCTCATTTTTATTTGCTGCCGTTTTATTACCACAAGCAGTTAATAAAAATATACTTATCACTAATAAAAATAAATTTATTTTTTTCATAATTACTCCTTTTCTATTTCTTTATAATATTCTTTTAATTTTTTCTCATAAATCATATTTATTTTATCATATTCTCTATAATCAGTTAAGCCATATTTTTCTTTTAAAATACTACCAAAATATTGAGATAACTTTGTAGCACCTTTGATATTTAAATGTAAGCCTCCATCATAAGTATCGGTATTAAAATCAATGCCAATTGATGGTATTAAATCTATAAAATTATAATAAGAAATACCTTTTTCACTAGCATAATTTTTTATTTGTTCATCATATTCTTGATACCAATATGGATAAAGACTTGGTGCTTTCATTAATACTAATGAAATGTTATTTTCCTTACATAAATCATAAATTTTATCTAAATATTCATAATTAGATTGCGCAAAATTATAACTTGGTAAAGGTTTTTTAGCTGGTAAATTAGTTACTCCTTTCACTTCTTTATTTATTAGAAAGCCATTATAGGTACTTACTTTATTTTTAAATAGATAAGTAAAATCTTCTTTAGTTATTTGCGTTATTCTTGAATGATATCTGATAATAGGAAATATATATGATAAAACATTATCATCTTTCGTTTTACTTGTCTTAATTATATTCCATTTTTCTTTCGACCATTTCATGGTATCTAACATTAATCGATTATATGGCTCTGAATCCGGCTCACTATTTTTCATTGAAGCAATATTTAAGACTACTACTTTAGGAATTTCATATTTTAAAGTTTCTTTTAATAAATAATAGGATTGCCAAATATCTTGAGAAGAATTTCCCCGAACATAGGAAGTAATTCCATAATTTTCATACATAACTAAAGGGGAAATATTAGCATACACTTCACAATCACCAATAAAAATTACTTCATGGTTTTTATCTTCTTCATAATAAGCTCCCGTCATACTGCCTTCAATTAATGAACTAGCATATTTAGGAGTTACTAATCTATTTAAAAATATAAATATTATTATAAATATTGTTAATCCCATTATGATTTTGAAACATTTCATGTTTTCACCTAGATTCTTTTGTTAGATTTAATTGTATTTATTCAGCTTTTGGCCATAAAGATGTATCCCAGGTGCGGCCACTTAAAGTCGATAATCTTTGCTTATCAGTCATAATACTTATTTTACGATGATTTCGATCGGGAGTTGAATCCATATGACGCCATACCCCATCAATTTTGACTAAATTCCAATAATGAGTTTTATTTGTAACCCATATTAATTGGTTTTCTATTCCTTTAGCATCAAGTAAAGCTTTAAAACATAAAGCATGAACATAACAATTCCCTTCATGATTTTTAAAAGCATACCAAACTGGGTCATCCCCACCATAAGAAGTACCATATCTAACTTTATTACGACAATAATCTCTTAATTCTTCCGGATCATCGCTTAAAGTATTTGCGATGCTAAGAACTAATTCTTTTGTATCTTCCTCCGTATGATCAATTACAATTTTTCTTTTTGCCGTAGTAACGTTACCAGCAGCATCACTGGCGATATATATAGCATAATAAGTTCCTGCTTTTTTGTTATTAACTTCTGAACTATCAACTTTAAAATCTACGACTCCATCTTTATTATCGATTACACTTACCCCTTTTAAATAATCAATCTTAACATTTTTTTTAACACTTATATCTGTTAAACCAGAAAATTTAGGTCCTTCCTTATCTTCTTTTTGAATTAGGGTAGCTATCTTTTCCGTTTTGTTACCATACTTATCTTCAGCAACTATAGTATATTCAATATTATTTTCTTTTCTTATTTCTTTTAAAATAGATGTTTTTACTGTACCGGATGCATCATAAGTATTAACGATGAATTCATCTTTATTAGGAATTTCATCACCTAAAAATATTTCAATATCTTTAACTTCTAATTCTGGTGGGGTTGTATCTTCTACTGTTAAAGTAACAAATTCTTTATCTCCATCATATGATAATGCAATTTGATAATTGCCAACTGTATTTAAATCTATTGTATCTATATCAGTAATAAATTTACTGTTTTTTTCTTGTGTTCCCTTTTTTAAAAAATCTATTAAACTTATATTTTTAGTTCCTAGTTCAATTTCAATGCTTTTAAAGTGATGATGGGTTAAAGCGACAAAAGATGCTAAAAAGATGGCAATTAAGATTAATACGCCAATAATACCTAATTTTAATATTAATTCATAATTATTTTTCTTTTTATTAACTCTTTTTCTAGTATTCTTTTTTTTCGTATTTTTCTTTTTTGGACTAGTCTTTTTCTTTTTTTCCATTTTACTTCACTCTACTTAATTATATACCTTATTTCTTTTAAAAAGCAATGTTTTAATTATAATATTCGGTTTCTTTAATTATAATATTCGGTTTCTTTCTCTTTAATCCATTCTTCTAAATTTTCTTTTAGGGGCAAAAAGCCTTTTCGCGTTTCTTTAATAAGATTATTGTTATTAGTTGCTTTATAATTTATATTTTTTATAGATAATTTAAGTTGCAAATCCTCTTCATTAATAGCCAAAATTTGGCAATAAATAGTTTCGCCAATTTTAACATAATCGTGAATATCCTTAACAAATCCTTCCGATACTTCTGATATATGAATTAAACCATTATACCAAGGATCTATATTAACAAAAATACCATATTTTTCAATCCCGGTAACCTGCCCTTTGATTATATTTCCTACTTTATATTCTTCTGACATAAAAAACTCCTAATAACTCTAATATTAGTATAACATAATTTTTATTTACTTACAAAAATAATAAGTATATAATAAATTAAGTGATTGATTATGGAAAAAAATAAAATAGAAAATAAAATAAAAGAAATGATTGAAAATATAAGACCATACCTAAATATGGATGGTGGAGACATCGTTTTTCTTAAATATGAAGATGATTATGTATATGTAAGATTAACGGGAGCTTGCACAAACTGCTTATTACAAGATAATACAATAAATGATGGCCTTTTAACTATGTTTCAAGAAGAAATTCCTGAAATAAAAGGTATTATCAATGTACCTATCTAATAATTAGTTTTTTAAAAGCCAATCTATTCTTTCTAAATTAGTATATTTATTAATTTCATAATATGCTTCTTTTAAAAATTGTTCATAATCATTAGCTTTATTAATAATAGGGATTAATTTTTCTTCATCACCATCATTATTCATAATATCTTCATAAATATCAAAATAATAAGAAGGATAAAGTAATCTTGCATATAACATATGATATTCATATGGGGTTAATCTTTTCATCTTTAAATAAGTTTTCAAATCTAAAAGACTATCTTCTCCATGCCAAAATTCTACTTTTAAATAACCCGCGATATCTCTTACTTCCAAATCAAATATAAAACTCAAAGGATTTAAAAAATTTAAACTTGTATTGGGATAAAAAATTCTTCGATGGGATAATGTTACATTATCTAATTCACTAATTCCAATAACTTTATTTATTTTATTAACATACTGAATAGCGTTTTCAGCAAGACCAATATAATAACTAAATGAATCTAAGATTATTTGTTTATCTTTACCTAATTCTTTAATTTGATATTCAAAATAATCTATTTTTTTACTCCATAATTCGCCCCAGTTATTCCGATATAATTTACTATTATAACTATTTAATTTCAATTTATTACTAAATTCACATAAACTTATAAAATTGATATTTTCATCTTTATAAGCATTTAACTTAAGTAATATATATAAATTATCACCTACTTTAGTTACTAATGATGATTCTCTATTTAAAATAATGTCATGGACTCTTATGCCTTTAAATTTTAATTCATTAATTATTTCCACTAAATCTTCTAGTTCTTCCATAGTTCGATTAAAAAAGACAAAATAAAATTCTTCTCCATTATATTTAAATGAAGTATAATTATTATTTTCAGTTACTTCGGTTAAATCAAAATTATAATAATAATTAATTATTTCTTTCATATCTAATAAATTATATGAAAAAAACTGAGTTAATTCTCAGTTTTATTTACGATTATCAAGTTCTTTTTCAAATTTTTGAACTAAAGCATCAAACATATTTTCACATGCTTGCATGAAAGCTTCTTTTTGTTCTTTGAATATATCTTCACTAGGATTATTTATAACTGTTTGAGGATCTGGCATTACACTAGTTGGTGTTTCCACTGGATTTGCAATCGGTGCAGCTTCAGGTATTGGAGCTTCTCCACCAGCATTATTAATAATTCCATCTACTTGCGGAATAGATACATTAGGAGTAGCTTGAACATTTGCTGTTTCTACTACTGGAGTTTCAACATTAACAGTTGGAGTTACGTTTTCAACAACTGGTGGTACTGGTGGTTTGGGAGCTACTGTTTCAGTTGGAGTTGGAGCTTGTGGTGGAACATTAGCGTTTATATCAAAAATTCCTACTTCTTCTGTACTAGTTGTTTCAACTTTATAAGCATTTTTTAAAGCATCAAATGACGGTACTGGTAATGTTAATTGTCTATAATAAACTTCATCAGCAGGAAGTTCATTTGGTACATTAACATATTCTAACTTTTCACCTGCAATGATTTTCTTTAAATACTCTTTAACCATTTGCCATTCACTATCATCAGTTATTTGTACTAATTTATTATTATCATATTTACATACTAAAATGATTGGAAGTCCCATTGAACCATTCATTTCATTATCTAATATAACATATATCGTATTATTAGCTTTAAAAGCATTTATTAATGGCTTTTCAATGGCTAATCCAGATACTAAATTTAATTTTAATTTTCCCATTCTTTGTCAATCCCTTCTACTACTATAAACCATTATAACAAAAATAATTTTACTTTTCAATCTTCTTTAAAATAAAATATTTGCAACCATAAGCACATGAATTTTCTATATATTTTTGAACATTTCCAATGTCATTATGTTCTTTCTTTAATTTATAGTTTGATTCATAAAAACCTTTTAATCTTACTTTGCCATAAGCCCAATCACCTACAATATAATCAAAATTATCATAGTAATCAGTAACTATTTCTTCTAAATTAATTGTACTTAAAGTTTCACCATAATCTTTTACTATTTCATATTCTGTTTCTCTTATTTTCATATAAACCACCCATTAAAATACTAAAGTACCCACTATTACAACCACCATTATTGAAGTTACAATAACACTCATTACAAGTAATATGTCCACATAACCATTACCAGTAGTAAGAGGTTCGTTTTGCAATTTTATTCTATTAATTTTTTCTTTTAATAAATAATCTTTATTTATGGCATTTTCTTTAATATCTAAAGAAGCATAAATTTCACTATTTATTTTATCTAATTCTTGAACACTTAACTTACTAATATCTGCTACACTTAAATTAAACATTTTATAAACATCAAAACCTAAGATATTTTTTTCCTTTTTTTCTTCTTTTTTTCCATCTTGTTTCATGCATTCTTTAAAATATTCTGCTACTTCATAAATATCGTCTGCATTTAAATAATTGTAAGAAAGCCTTAAAGCATTAGAACAACCAGGGGTATATAGTAAATCATAAAACTCTTTATGATCACTTTGAGTTAGGCCATAATTAATTCTTTTTAAAGTATATAAATCAATTAAACATTTTTGAACACTTATAAAATAACAATTAGTCTCTTTTTTAATTGACTTTTTATTTCTTTTTTCAATATTATAAAAACCATCAACTAATCTTTTTAATTCATCTACTTTTTCAATAGTAGCACCAAATTTCATTAAATTATCATCAAAAGCATTTTCATTTTTTACTTCAAAAGGATTAATTATATCTAATTCACCATAAATATTAACAAGCATTCTTATTACCACCACTAAAAAAGAATTATAAAGAATACCTTCAGGGGCATCTTCACTTTTTAAATAATCGGTAATAGCTTTTTCAAATGCTTCATTAATAAAATATGATTTCACACTCTCACCCTACTATAAGTATACCATATCTAAGCTTTTATGGGAATATCTAAAATACCGCTACTAGAAATTATTTCACTACCATAAAACTCCGGTACACTTCCATTAACTACTAAAGCTCCTACTAAAATATCATAATTAAATTTAGAATTATCTTTATTTATTGGGGTTATAATCAATTTTTGCATTTCAACCGTTATATATAATTCTAATAAGGCATTATTAAAACCATAATTAGTTACTTTAGTTTTAATATTTGTAAGTAAGGTTTCATTAAAATTAATAAGTACTGGTATTCTAGGCCCTAAATTATTTAAAAAAATATTTTTACTTCCTAGAAAAAAGGGAATTTCTAATACTAAACCATTTAAAGATGGTGATAAATACTTGTCATAATAATTAACATCAATTACCCCTCTTTCTAAATCATTTAATCCTTTACTTAAAATATTTGATACTTCGGTTAGGATTTCATAAGACTTTTCTATATTATAAGAAACAGATAATATTTCATCTTTATTATTTTTATTAATTTCTAAGATATCATTAACACTATTTTTATTGATAACATCATTAGTTATGAGTTCATTAAAAAATTGATAAATAATAGAATCAATCTTTTCATTAATCATAATAATAGCATTCTTGGAAGTATTACTCGCATAAATATTTAAAAGAATAATTGAACAAATAATAATACAAAAAAATACAATAAATGGTATTTTATTCATTGTATTTTTATTTAATTTTTTATATGTTCTTAATTTCTTCATACTAAATATTATGAAAAATAAATCGATTTAATAAATATGATTATTCCTACCAAAAGAATTACAATAATTATACCAATAATTACTTTAATAAAAGTATTATTAGATTCAATACTTTTAGAAAAATCATCAATGTCTTCAAAATCTTTTTGATTTATCGCGTTACTTGATGTATAAAAAGAATTTACCATTTTAGTTTCATTCTTTTCTTCCTCTTTTTCTTCTATTTCTTTTTCTTCAGTATCTTCTTCTAACTCACTATCTAAAACTTTCTCGACATCATCCTTAAGGCCCTCTAAAACTTCGGTGTCCTCATCCCCTCTTAAATCACTTAAAATATCTAAAGAAGTATTATTTAATTTTTTAGAATGGGATTCATTTATGGCAATGGTATTAATTAAGTCTTCTAAATTATCACTTGGTTTTTCTTCTTCTTTTTCATTTGTTTCTAAATGTAAATTTTTTAATATATCAAATTGAGTATCGCGAATCTTTTTTAAACGTTCTTCTTCATATTTATCTGTCTTTTGTTCTTTAGCTTTTTCTAATATGACATTAATATCATATTCTTTGGTTATTTCTTTTTCTTCTACTTCTTTTTCTTCCCTTTCTTCTAAGCGAATACTTCTTCTTTTAGGAACATCATTATATCTCGTATCTAAAATTTTCTTAATTTTCTCCACATCAATGGAATTATTATTCTCCCCTAAAATAGCACTGTTGCTCTTGATTTCGTAATTGTCTAATTCACTTTTACTTATTTCTCGATAAAGTTCTTCGTTTTTTTCATATCTAGATTTAACCCGTTCTTCATTAAAATATCTATCTACTCGCGTGCTCATGATAACACCTCTAGCATAATAATAACATATATCATAGTTTTTTTAAATCATAATATGACTTTTATTGACAATATTTTTTTTTAAATTT
>CANQYF010000033.1 GCA_947628075.1 uncultured Bacilli bacterium
AAGAAGTAAAAAATAAAGAAAAAAGATTCATAAAGATGATAAGAATGATAAATGCCAAAAGTATAGAAGAGATGGAAACGATAAGTAAAGGAGATGAGACAATGCGAGACATGGTAAAATTCTTAAGTGAATGGACAAGGAAGAGTAATGAGAATGGCTGGGAAAGATATTTAGAAGATGTAAGATATGAAAGCGAAGAAGAAACAACTAGAAACACAGCTCTAAAGATGAAGAATCGAGGATATGCGATAGAAGAAATAAGTGAAATAACTAATTTATCTAAAGAAGAAATACTTGCCTTAAAATAACTATTGGCAAGTATATTCTTTTAAATTATTTTCTTTAAATTCATTTATTTTTATTTGATTGGATGAGTATAAATTTTCGTCAAAATCATCCCCAAATTGTTCCTTTAATGCTGGAATGTTTAAATTTTTATAATCAATAGTCATTATGTATTTAATGGCTTTTTCATTTTCTTTTTCATATTTTAAATTAAAACCTTTAATTTTATTTAGATTTTCCGCAAATAAATTACCATAATCTACTATTAAATCGGTAGAATCTTCATCGCTTTCGGTAATATTAGTACTGATTACTTTGGTAACAATATCATTTTCATATTCAATTTTTATATTATCTTTTACTAGAAAGCCATCTTCATTAGTAAATTCTCGTGAACAATTTAAAGTTCCAGAGTTAGAACATCCACATGTTAATAAAATAATTATAAATATTAATAATTTTTTCATATTTTAATATCCTTTTACTCCTTCTAGTGATTCATCGTTTTCAATAAAATCTTTTACTTCTATTATAGTATAGTCTTTTTTAGTATTTCTTATTATTACTTTTTTGATTCCTGCATTAATAATCATTCTTTTGCATAAAGAACAGGGCATTGCATTTTTTACATATGTTTTATTTTTATAATCAATTCCTACGAGATATAGTGTTGAATCAATCATATCAGTTCTAGAAGCAGATATTATGGCGTTTTGTTCAGCATGAACACTTCTACAAAGTTCATATCGTTCTCCTCTTGGAATATTAAGTTTTTCTCTCATACAATAATTTAAATCGCAACAATTACATCTTCCTCGTGGGGCACCAACATAGCCAGTAGAAATTATTTCATCGTTTTTTACGATAATTGCCCCAAAGTTTCTTCTTAAACAAGTACCTCTTTCAGATACACTTTCAGCAATATCTAAATAATAATTAGTTTTATCAATTCTCATATAATACTCCTTATTAAAAATTATAAAAAATTATTTAATTTTTGTAAATGAATTTAAGAATATTTGCCATACTAAAAATGATAGTTATGAAAAATAAGATTTTTTATTTAAAAATAGTAATTGTAATTTTAATTATCTTCAATGGTGTAACATTTACATATGTTTATAAAAAGAGTGAAGATAATGCCGAATACTGTTATTATGCTGATGATAATAAATATATATTAATTGAAAAAAATAATGTAAATAATAAATATGTCTCTTTGTTGTATAAAGATGATACTGATGATTATTTAAGTAAAATTTATGATTATGAAAGTAATGAAGAAATTTCGATTACAAATATAATTAAAGAAGATAAAATAACTGAATATTATAGTAAAATTGCAGAATTATTAGATTTGAAATATCCTAAGTTTATTGCGGAAGCCTTAAAAAAAGAAGAAGTAAAAAAATCTTATCTTCTTCGCAGTAATGAATTAGTTATATATTTTAATGATTATATTATAGAGCCAGAGGTTAATGAAGTATTATATTTAAAAGTAAATTATAACGAAATTAAAGATTATATTGATTTTACAGTTTTATTAGAAAGTGATTATGAAAATGAGAATGGTTATACTTATACCAAAGCTAAGAAAAGTGTTGCCATTACTTTTGATGATAGTCCCAATAAAGGGAAAACTAATTTGATATTAGAATATTTAAATGATAATAAGAGTCATGCAACATTTTTTGTGTTAGGAAATAAAGCAATATATAATAAAGATTTACTTATTAATATTAAAAATATGGGTAATGAAATAGGGAGTCATACTTATGAACATAGTAATATGAGTAAATTAAGTGATGAAGAGATTCTTAATGATTATGAAAAGATGAATAATTTATATAAAAACATTTTTAATGAAGATTTGCAATTGATAAGACCACCTTATGGCTCAATAAAAAGAAAGCAATTAAACTTAATAAATGCCACTTTTATCCATTGGAGTATAGATACTAATGATTGGCGCTATCGAAGAAAAGATTACTTAATTGATTATGTTTTGAACAATATAAAAGATGGGGATATTATTTTATTTCATGATTCTTATGAAAGTACTGTGGCGGCGATTGAAGAATTATTACCTATTTTATATAGTAAAGGTTACCAAGTAATGAGTGTTTCAGAACTTGCTAAAATAAAAGATGTTGTCTTAGAGAAAAATCAAATTTATTATAAATTTTCTTAGAATATAGCTAAATCAACATCACCTGCATTATCATCAAGCTCAGTATAAAGAGATAGAGCACCGCCGATTAAAAAAACAAGAGTTGTAATAAGTCTTTCCATAGAAACTCTTTGACTTCTAGCATCTTTGGTTTTAGAAATATTAATATCTTGTAAAGCAATTACGGTATAATAAAAGTAGATAATAAAAGCAATAATTAAAAGGGTGATGTTAATATTTCGCCCTTTTTGTCGTTCTTGTTTGTTACCGGTAAAGATAAATTTTCTTTCATAATCGTTAGCTACTAAAGCAAAAATAACAATAAAAAAATAAATATACCATATAATATCTTCTTCATTAAGAAGTTTTAAGTCTCTACGATAATCCTTCATATTAAAATTGTACTCAAAGTTTGAGTAAATTATTTTTGCTTTTTCTTTTTAACTAAAAAATCATTAATTTTTCTAATTCTAATTTTAAAACTAGCGATAACAAAGACGAAAGAAGCACATAATAAAGTAATTCCTGTGATTATTTCCCAATTATTAGTATGGCTTATAAATAAATAAATACTGAAGATAAAACTTAAAATGCCTGTTACTAATAATCTATTTAATCTAGTTTTCATTTTACTGCCAAATTCGGTTTGATAAAATTCTTCTTTAATTTTAACTTTTTCTTCTTTAGCCAAAGAATAGTATTTTAATTTGTACATACAATCACCAATTAAATTATAGCTTCTAAAAATAAATAATGCAATAAATTGTCTTTTCTAAATCAAAATTTTGGTGTATATTTATAGCTGGTGAAGATAAAATGATTATTAAGCTAGATGAATTAAATTTTCAAAAAAGAATAGATTTTAGTTATGAAGTAAAAAAGGATGAGAATCTGGATAATAGAATTTTAGATTTGAAAAATACAGTGGCAACTGGCTATATAATTCAAAATAGTAATAATAATTTAGAACTTTATGTAAGTTTGAAAGGAACAATGGTTATTACTGATTCAATAACTTTAGAGCCCGTTGATTATAGTTTTGCTACTGATATTTTAGAAAACGATGAAGAAATTAAGGAAAATTATCCAGATTGTATCAATTTTTCCAAAAATACTCTTGATTTAAAGAAGATTTTATGGCAAAATATTGTATTAGAAGTTCCCATGAGTTTTACCACACAAGAAGATGCTAAACTGAAAGGTAATGGTTGGGAATTAATTAGTGGAGATAAAAAGTCTACGGAAATTGATCCACGACTAAAAAAACTAGAAGATATATTGAAAGGTGATGATTAGTAATGGCAGTTCCTTTTAGAAGAACAAGTAAAACCAAAAAAAGAATGAGAAGAACTCATTTAAAGAAAACTTTAGGAGCAGTAACATCTTGCCCTAAATGTGGAGCTTCAATTAAGCCTCATAGAGCTTGTACAAAATGTGGAAACTATAAAAATGAAAACGTTTTAAAAATTGAAGAAGAAAAATAAATTAGGAAATTGGCCTAGCCAATTTTTTTTTGACAAAAAATTGACAATTTATAAAAATTGCTAAAAAAAGAAAAGAATATTTATTTACATTTTAGGATGTTTATAGTAGAATAATGGTAGACAGTGGATATCTGTGGCAGAAAGTGGGTGATATAAATGTTCATGGGCGAATATCATCACAACATCGATGAAAAAGGTAGAATTGTCTTACCTGGGAAGTTTAGAGAAGATAGAAATAAGATTATTGTAACCCGCGGGTTAGAAAAATGCTTATATCTTTATACGGAAGAAGAATGGGAACGAGTAGTTGCCAAATTAAATAAACTTCCATTTACGAAGAAAGATGCCCGTGCATTTATGCGTTCATTTTTTGCTGGTGCCTCTGTATGCGAATTCGACAGAAATGGTCGAATCAATATTACCTCCCCGTTGGTTAGCTACGCCGATTTAACTAAAGAATGTGTTATAATCGGCGTAAATGACCGCATTGAAATATGGGATAGTAATTTATATAATACTTATATGTCTGAAAATTCTTCTAAGTTAGAAGAAATCGCCGAAAATCTATTTGAGGTAGAGAATGAAACATTATAGTGTAATGTTAAAGGAAATAATCGAATCTTTAAATTTAAAAGAGAATGGTATTTATGTCGATGCAACATTAGGTTATGCTGGTATGAGTAAAGAAATATTAAAAAGACTATCTAAAAAAGGCTTTTTAATAGGAATTGATCAAGATAAAGAAGCACGAGAGTATGCTAATAAAGTTTTAAAAGAAATTAGTTCAAATTATAAAATTCTTGCTATTAATTTTAAAGATATGAAAAAGAATTTAACAGATTTAGGTATTCAAAAAGTTGATGGAATTATTTTTGACCTTGGTTTTTCTTCTCCCCAAATTGATGATGATAAAAGAGGATTTTCATTTATGAGTAATGCTACTTTGGATATGCGAATGAATTTAGATGATAAACTTACTGCTAAAGACATTGTTAATAAGTATTCAGAAGAAGATTTAGTGAAATATTTTTATCTTTATGGTGAAGAAAAAACATCAAAACTAATAGCCAAAAAAATTGTAACAACGCGTAAAGAGCAGGAAATTAAGACAACATTTGATTTAGTAGAAATTATTAAAAATGCAACGGGAGCTAATTATTTTTATAAGAATCATCCCGAAAGAAAGATATTTCAAGCATTAAGAATAATGGTTAATGATGAGTTAAATGTTCTAGAAAGTGTTTTACCAGATGCGATTGATTTATTAAATAAAGGTGGAAGACTAGCAGTAATTACTTTTCATTCCAAAGAAGATCGAATTGTTAAAAATATTTTTAAAAAATTTAGTGAGGTAGATGAAATTGTTAAAGGTATGCCGAATATACCAACTGAATATCAACCTAAAATTAAAATTATAAATAAAAAACCAATTCTTCCTAGTGAAGAAGAAATAAAAGAAAATAGTCGAAGCCATAGTGCTAAATTAAGAATAGTAGAGAGGGTATAAAAATGAGCAAAAAGAAAAAGCATTTAAAATTACTTAAAGGAGAAAAATTTATGTATGTAATTGTCCTTTTATTACTTTTAGCTGTACCAACAGTTAATGTATTTTCTAAAGCTCTACTTTCAGAAACAAATATTAAAACTGAAAAATTAAGAAGTAAAATAGAAAAGCAAAAAGACACTAACGAAAGTTTACAAATGCAAATTGATGAGTTAGTTAGTATGGAAAATATTCAAAAAATTGCAAAAGAGTATGGACTTTCATTTAGAAGTGATAATATAATAGAAGCAAACAATTAATAAGATAAGGAGATGCTTATGAAAAAGAAAGTTACAGTAAGAATACCAAAAGTGCTTATTTTTATTGTGGCTTTTTTATTTGTTAGTATTATCGTTAAATTAGCTTATGTTTCCCTAAGCGAAAGTGTAGATGGCGTTAATCTACATGTTTTTGCGAGTAATAGAAATACTAAAAGTGAAGTAATATATGCTAAAAGAGGTAATATCTATGATAAAGATGGAAATCCTTTAGCTCAAACAGTTAATTCCTATAAATTAATTGCTATTTTAAGTGAATCGCGGACAGTTAATCCAAATGATCCTCAACATGTTGTAGATAAAGATGCAACTGCTAAAATGTTAAACGAAATGATTGGAATTCCTTATGAAACTGCTTTAAAAATTCTCCAAACAGATGGTCGTTATCAAGTGGAGTTTGGTAGTTATGGTAGTGGTATAAGTGAATCATTAAAAAATAAAATTGAAGAAAAAAATATGCCTGGAGTAATTTTTGAAAGTGGTCAAAAGCGCGCTTATAGTAAAGGGGCATTTGCATCTTATATTGTTGGCTATGCTAAAATGAAAGAAGCTGGTAATATAGTAGGAGAATTAGGATTAGAATCTTTTTATAATGAAGAATTAAAAGGTACTGATGGTTTAAAAACTTATGAAACAGATGCTTATGGGTATACTCTTCCTAGTGCTAAAGTAGTGGAAGAGGCCGCAAAAGATGGTTATGATATTTATACAACATTAGATCAAAACATTCAATTATTTGCCGAGAATTTAACGACTGAGTTAACAGATAATTATGATATGAATTGGATGATTTTCTCTGTAATGGATGCTAAAACAGGAGCCATTGTGGCGAGTAGTACTTTTCCTAATTTTGATCCTAATGATTTAAATACTTTAACTGATTATAAAAATCCTTTAGTAAGTACCCAATATGAGCCCGGAAGTGTTATGAAAACTTTTGCCTGGGCAACTGCCATTGAATTAGGGGTTTATGATGGCACAGAAAAGTATCCATCAGGTAAAAGAGTAGTGGGAGATGCTACAATAAAAGATCATAATAATGGTCAAGGATGGGGTTCAATACCTTTTGATACTGGGTTTACTTATTCGTCAAATGTTGCAGCAAGTTACTTAGCTGATAAAATCGAAATAAGCAATTTAACTGATTATTATAATAAATTAGGTTTTGGCAAAAAAACCGGGATAGAACTTGCCAATGAGGGTGAAGGTATAGTTGGGCCTTTTAATAATCAAATCGAACTTGATACGGCAGCTTTCGGTCAAGGTAAAATAACTGTAACTCCCATTCAAATGCTTCAAGCCTTAAGTGCTCTAACTAATGATGGCACCATACTAAAACCATATATAGTTGATAAAATGGTAAATAGTGATGGCGAAGTTGTCTATGATGGTAAAAGAGAAGAAGTTGCTCAAGTTTATAGTAAGGAAACAATGGATTATATGCGAGCCCTTATGCATAGTGTGGTATATGATGGTACTTCTACTTATTGGCGTCCTAGTAAAACCACGATGATAGGTAAAACTGGTACGGCTCAAATTGCTAAAAATGGTAAATATTTGGATGGGGCTTATGATTATGTTAGAAGTTTTGCTGGTATTTTTCCAGAGGAAGATCCAAAATATATAGTATATATTGCTGTTGAAAAATTAAATTCTACGTCAGCTAAACCTATTGGTAATGCCTTAACAAAAGCAGTGGATGACATTGTGGCTTATTTAGGACTTGAAACTAAAGAACAAAATATAGATAGTAAAGTCATTGAATTAAATAATTATATAAGTACCGAAATAGATGTTACCGAAGCAGAATTAAAAAATAAAAAACTTAGTGTTTATAAATTAGGAACTGGTAAATACATAATTAATCAATATCCATTAAAAAAAGCTAAGGTTTTAGAAGGAAGCAAAATTTTCTTAGTAAGCAATATGGATGATTATATGATGGAAGATTTAACAGGTTGGAGTTTAAGTGAAGTAATGACTTATGCCAATTTATTAAATATTAATTTAACAACAACGGGTTATGGTTATGTTACTAGTCAAAGTATTCCTAAAGATACCGCTATTAATGCTGGTGATGAATTAGTTGTTAATTTGAGTAAATAAATGAATAAATAAAAACATATTATTAATTGGTGGATAATATGTTTTTTAATGATATTCATATTAGAATAAGATTTGTCTTTTTAGTAGTATTAATTGTTCTTATTTTAGTAATAGGGAAAGTATTTTATATTCAAGTTATTTCTTATAATAAATTATCCCAAATTACAGAAGATTTATGGAGCCGGAAAATGACTATTAATGCACCTCGAGGTGATATAGTAGATCGTAATGGGAAAATATTAGCAACTAGTATAGTTACTACAACTATTTATGTGGTTCCTAATCAAATAAAAGAAAAAGAAAAAGTTTCCCAAGATATTGCTAATATTTTGGGCTGTGATTACGACGATGTATATAAGTATGTTTCTAAAAAAAGTAGTATGGAAATTATTCGTAAAGGAATGGATTTGCCAAGTGATGTAGCAGATAAAATAGATAAATTAGGTTATGATGGGGTTTATTTGGTAGTAGATTCTAAAAGATATTATCCTTATGGCGATGCTTTAGCGCATATTATTGGTTTTGTGGGTAGTGATAATCAAGGATTATCAGGATTAGAGTTTACTTATGATGAATATTTAAAAGGAATAAATGGTGAATTAAAATATTACAGTGATGGTAAAGGAAATAAGCTTGAAATTCCTGATAGTTATGTAGCTCCGAATAAAGGCATGACTTTAAAACTAACCTTAGATATAGAACTAATAAAAGCTGTCGATAATGAATTAAATAACGCAATGGATAAATATGATTCAAAGGCTGCTTTAGGTATAATAATGGATCCTAAAACTGGGGAAATATTAGCTATGGGTAGTAAACCTTCATTTGATCCGGCTAATTATCAAAATTATAGTGAAGAAATTATTAATCGTAATTTACCAATTTGGATGACTTTTGAACCAGGATCTACTTTTAAAATAATTACTTTGGCTAGTACAATAGAGGAAAAAACAGTTGATTTATTAAAAGATAGCTTTACTGATACGGGATCTATAAATGTCGATGGATCAACACTCCATTGTTGGAAACATGGTGGTCATGGAACTCAGACTTATTTAGAAGTAGTAGAAAACTCTTGTAACCCAGGGTTTGTTTCTTTAGGAAATAAGCTAGGTGTAGAAAAATTAATGAGTTATATTAAAGACTTTGGTTTTGGTTCTAAAACAGGAATTGATTTAAATGGTGAAGGTAATGGAATATTATTTAAAGAAGAAAAGATGGGCCCAGTTGAACTTGCCACTACTGCTTTTGGTCAAGGTATTTCGGTTACACCAATTCACCTTACTGTCTAATAAATGATACCTTTAGTATAACAAGAGGAATTACTAGTAAATATACTAAAAAGTATGATGTTTTATTTAATTATAATTGTTTTATAGAAATATAGATGAAATGCACAGAAATGTGTATTTTTTCGTGGTATAATTTAATTGATTGAAAGATGTGATTTTATGACTAGTAAAACAGAAAAAGTATATCAACACTTTGTTCCAAAATTTTATCTAAGATTATTTTCAACAAATAGAAATAGCATTGGTACTTATGTATTTGGTGGCGATAAATATGTTAAAAATGCTCCTTTAGATAGTGTTGGTGGAGAAAAATATTTATATGGTGAAGATGGGCAAATAGAAGATTGGTTTAGTGAGTTTGAAGGTATATGGGATAATGTATTAAAAAAAATAATTCAAACAAATTCTTTAAAAATTGATAAAGAAGATTATGTATCGTTATTGTTTTTTATATTTTTAAGTGATGCAAGAAGTAAAAATATAGCTGATATAAATAATAAGTTTATTAATGAATTAGCAATATTAACAAATAATGTTGATCCTAAAAATAAGAAAATAAAATTTTCTGATAAAATTGTAGAATATAAGATTCCAAACTATTATCCAATTGCATCAGCTGAGGATGTTGTACCAATAATGGTAGATTTAAAATTTGTATTACTCATAAATAATACAAGTAGTCAATTTATTACTTCTGATTGTTTTGTATGTAAATATAATCAATTTCTTTTAGATAAAAATCATATAGTTGGTTATGGATATGGGACAATTGGATTTCAATGTTTTGTTCCAATATCACCATTTCATTGTTTAATGTTATATGACCCTTCAATTTATGAATTAAAAACAAATAAAAATATTCTTGTCATAAATAATAGTAAAGAAATATACAAATTAAATAAGTTATTTTATTATAATTCAGATAAATATTTATTTTTTAATAATAATTACGATAAAAATAGGTTAGATGTTTTATTAAAAGATAAAGATAAATTAAAAGAAGATGATAATACAGTCTTAAAAAACAATGACAATCAATATTTATTAAGGCTTCCAAATAGGTGTATTAAGAAAAATTTTAATATTAATTTCATTAAAACTAAAAAACAATCTAATAAAATAAAAATAGAAATAAATAAATCAGCTCCAATTAAACCAATAGCAGAAAGATTGAATGATGACAAATATGAAACACCAAAACATGTATTGAAAGAAATAGAGGGGAAGAAGTTTTATGTTCAAAAGAAAGGATAAATTTGTTGCTTTAACTCTAAATACAAAAAAATATTGCGTTAAAAAGCAACATACAATTTGTTACTTTTAAAATTAAAATATTAAAAAAATAATTGAAAAAGTAACTTTGAATAATGTATTCGTAAATTATAGGAATAATGACATTATTTTCCTAGAAAAAGAAAATAATATATTTATCTTATAATTTATCATTTTGGAATATTAATTAAGATTTAAATATTAAATCAAAGAAGAATTACCTCAATTCTTCTTTTTTATGGTATACTATATTTAGTTATTTACTTTTGAGAGGGGTGTTCCTATGAATAATTTTAACTTAAATTTATTTAAATATTTTTATTATGTTGTTTATTATAATGGTTTTACTAATGCATCAAAAAATTTGAATATTGCTCAATCATCATTAAGTTATAATATAAAGCAATTAGAACTACAATTGGATAAAACATTGATTATTAGGGATAATAAGAATTTTGAATTAACTGAAGATGGTTATAATTTATATGAAAATCTAAAATCTGCTTTTAGTATTTTGAATCAAAATTTGGAACAATTTGATAATCAAAATACTGTAGAATTAACTATTGGAGTTAGACATTATTTATCAGATTTTATTTTTAAAGATTCGATAATTGAATTTATTAATACATATCCTAATATCCATATTAATATAAAACTATATTCTAAATTGGATGTTAAAAAATTTGAAGAAGAATATGATGTGCTAATTGATTATGAAGATTATACTAATTTAATTAATACTAATAATAAAGATTTATTATGTATTTTAAATAATACTTTTGTTTCAGGAAAAGATCTATCCAAAAATTATGAATCAATTCAATCAATTAAAGAACTAGGAAATACAAAATTAATATCAATGTGTCCAAATAAAAGAAATGGTAAATTTCAAAAAATGTGTTTTGAAAATGGTATTTTATTTGAAAATATTAT
>CANQYF010000034.1 GCA_947628075.1 uncultured Bacilli bacterium
TTATTAATATATAGAATATTAGAAAATAAATTAGATTATAAATATACAAATACTCAAATAATTGAAAAACTTCGAGACATGGAAGTATTCGAAGAAAAGGGTTATGGTTATCGTCCTGCTTATACAAGAGATGATTTAACAGATGATTTACATAAAATATTTAGCTTTAGAACAGACTACGAAATAAATACTTATGAAAATTTTAAAAAAATTTTTGATAGTATTAAAAAATAGAATAGTACGCAACATTTTTTAAACAAAAAAACTCTCATTTTTCCCTTTATTTATGGGACTTTATGAGAGTTTTTATTATTAACAACTGTCAAACAAAAGAATATATCACAATATTAATTTATATGCAAGTTTTATTCTTAATTTTTTTCATTTTACTAATTGACTAGCAGCCACCATTACAGCTAAACGCCCTTGTTCATATGTAAGACTACCTTGCATATAAGCGATATATGGACTTCTTAAAGGGCCATCACAAGAAAGCTCAATGGAAGATCCTTGAGTAAAAGATCCTGAAGCCATAATAATTTGATCATCATACCCTGGCATATCGGTTGGAATTGGAGCTGCATTGGCATCGACAGCAGATGAAGCTTGTATACTTTCACAAAATTTAATTAAAGATTCTCTATCTTTTAAAAATATATTTTGGACAATATCACATCTTTCATCATTAAATTTAGGCTCAACCAGATAACCTAAGTTTTCTAATACATAACTTGCTAATATAGCGGTTTTTAAACTACTCGCCACTACATGTGGAGCATTATATAATCCCATTAAAATTTCTTTATTCATGCCTAAAGAAGGTCCTACTTCCGCTCCTTCCCCTGGAACGGTTAAACGTTCAGCAGTGAGTGCAACTAAATCCTTTTTACCAGCTATATATGCCCCGTTCGAGGCAATACCGCCACCTAAATTTTTTATTAAAGAGCCAACAATTATATCTGCTCCTACCTCTAAAGGTGTTTTATCTTCCACAAATTCAGTATAGCAATTATCTACCATAATAATTACTTGTTTATCAATTTGACGAATATATCTGATAACCTCTTCTATCTTTTTTATGGAAATACTTTTACGAGTTGAATAACCTTTACTTCTTTGAATTTCAATTAACTTAATTTTTTTCTTGGTTAAAACTGTTTTAATTTTTTCATAATCAAAATCATCATTAATTAAATCAATTTGTTCATAATTAATTTTATATGATTTTAATGAACTAGCGTTTTCTTTAATCCCAATAACTTCATGAAGCGTATCATATGGTAAACCAGTAATACTAAGCAGTGTATCCCCTGGTCTTAAAAGGCCAAATAACGCCACTGTCAAAGCATGGGTTCCCGAGATAAATTGACTTCGTACTAAAGCATCTTCCCCTTTTAAAATTTTAGCAAATATTCTTTCAATCTTATCTCTTCCTAAGTCATTGTAACCATAACCAGTTGAAGTATTAAAATCACTTTCATTAACATTTTCTTCTTTAAAGGCTTTTAAAACTTTAACCATATTATGAAAAGCTAAGCTATCAATATTTTCAAAAATATCCTTTAACTCTTTTTCGGATTTAACTACTAAATCGTATATATCTTTTTTTACATTAAAAAATTCTAAATTTTCATTCATTATCTTCACCCATCTTAATTATTTCGCCACTTATTATATCATCATTAATAATAATTTCAATTATTTTTAAGGCTACTTCTTCTTTAGTTAATAATTTCTTTTGGCCTATTCTTTCCAGTTCATTTTGTAAAAAATTGGGATCCATTTCTAAAACTGATTCTGTATTAACCCAATTTGGTGCTAAAGCACAAATTTTAAGATTAGGAAATCTTAAAGCAAAAATTTTAGTTAAAGTTTCTACTCCCTTTTTAGATGATGCATAATCAGCTTCTAAAGTGTTATATGTTATAGTTGCATCTAAAGAAGACATATTGACTATCACTCCCCGCTTCATTAATAAGGAAGCATATTTATTTACTAAAAAAGTTCCTCCTAAATTTACTTCTACCACACGCATAAATTCTTCTTTACTTTTTTCATAAATATCATTATCGATAGCAAGGGCCGCACAATTTACAACCACATCTAACTTTTCATGTTTATCTTTGACATATTTAAATAAATTAGCCACTTCTTTTTCATTACTAATATCACATTTATATGTATCATATAATTCATTTATTTTGGTATTATTATATACCCCAATAACCGTGGCACCATAATCATTTAAAATATTAGCTAAAGTTTTTCCAATTCCCTTGGAAGCCCCAGTTATTAAAATAACTAATCCTTCTAAGTCCATTTCATCACCTACTCATGTTAATTTCTTTTTTCTTTATTAATTCTTCCTGAAATTCATTCTTAGTTATTAATTCATCATTAAGAATAAAAACTAAAGAATCTTTTCCCATACTAAAATCAATTTTAAAATAATCCATATCATTTGTAAAATAAATATTTATGATATTTAAATTTTTATTTATAGATATTTTTTCTTTATTTGTTTCTTCTTTTATATTTATTATAGAATAAGTATTCTCTATTATTAAATTACTAAATTCATGACTTATATCTTCTACATGTTCTGCTATAAAAAGAATAGTATCTATATTCGTTAAATCATAGTAATGTTTATTTTCTTTCTCACTCGCTAAAGATAATTTATTATAATATAATTTTTTAGGTATAATTTTAAGTTCAACATTATATTTTTGGGCTAAAGCCTCGGCTTCTTTTTGTTCATATTCATTATATGGCTCAAATAAAATTACTCCTAAAAAATTAGTGCTTTTGGCATCCAAAGTAATATCACTATAAATATTTTTATAATCTTCTAAGATAAAGTCACCATTTTCCTTAATATTTTGCTTTATTAATTCCATTTCAATTTCCGTAGGAAGTTTTAATGTATTAAAGGCTTTCTTACCAAAAACTTTATGGCCATCAGCAGTTGTGGCCAAATGAATATAACCCGGATAATCATTTTCTTTGGGGCATACCCCATGAATATCAAAAGAACTAGAGATTAAAAAATTAGAAGCATCTACATTACAAACTAAGCCATAATTCTTTCTATTAAAAGTTCCCATATGTTTATTGGTTATTAAAGAAGATGATATAATATCTTTATTAGATTTATCATAAAAAGAAGAATCTACTGTGGGCACTGTTATTACAAATTTAAAATTACCTCCAACTTGAAAATCATCAAAATTAGTTAGTTCATGATCCCACACACGACCAAAAAAGGGACGTAATTGTTTATTAATATCTTCTAATTCAAGACTAAGCGAATTATGAATTAGATCAAATTCTATTTTCTTTATTTTGATATACTCTTCTTTATTTAATAAAGAACGATAATTTTTTAAAAGTATTTGGATATTTTTAATTAAATCTTTTGCTATTTCTTCTGTCATCTCTTTCGCCTCTTTCAATCATTTCCTCTATAATGTTTGATTCTTGTATAAACTTTGAAAAATTAATTAATGATTTAGAAATATTTAAGTAAAGATTGTTTTCATTAAACATTATTTCTTTTTTGCGTAATAAATCCAAAACATCAGCGTCTTTTAAAATTTTTAATAAAAGAATATTCTTATCATTATTTAAAACATTATACTTTATAAAAGGTAAATTATCATAAGGAGTTTTATTATGGCCAAAAATTAAAGCTCGTACTAAATTTAAATTATCAATATTTTGATAAAAAGGCTGATTCTTTAATACTTCATCAACTAAACTAGCTCCTAAATAACTATGATCATAATCATAATAATCATCAATTCTACCAACATCATGTAAAAAAGCGGCATCTACTAAAATTTTTTTCGAATTATTATCTAAATAAAAATAAGTAGCCATTATTAAAGAAAAAAGTGCCACTTTACAAGAATGTTTAATGTCATGGTTGGGAAATTCAGGAAAAACAAAACTATCTATTAAAGATAAATTTTGCTCTAAAAAAGGCATAATCGCTTTATTAGAGATTAATTTTAATATTTCTTCGTTGGATACATTTATAGATTCATCTTTAAATTTCACTTTATCCATAACTCATCCTTCAACATAATTATAGTTTATTTGAATTTATGAGTCAAATATTATGTATTAAATCTAAGCTAAAAATAACGGTAATTAATGTTAATATATATGTTAAATCTTTGTTATTTACTTTTTTTAATAATTTTTGTACTAAAGGATATAAAATATAAGTAACTAAAAGGCCACCAATGCCAAAACAAAAGGCACTTAAAAAACAAACAAAGCCTCCTATGTTTAAAAACTTACCCGTATAATCCCAAAGTCGCATTTTAAAGATTTTTAATAATAAATATCCAGATATTCCCTCTAAAAAACCAGTTATAAAGAAAGATAAAAAGAAAATTACTAAAGGTTGTTTTTGAAATTTATTAATTAATAGTATTAATAAAGCTCCAAAACCATATATCGGTAACCAAGGGCCTTTTAAAAAGCCATGACTAAATATTTTACCATTAAAAATGAGATTCAAAATTAACTCATAAACATATCCAATCATACTGGCTAAATAAAATACTATTCCTATTTTTAAACCTAAATTTTCTTTCTCCATAATCTATAATTTTCCCTAAATCACAAAAATAATTATGTTAATAATTTCCATCTATTTAAGGTATTTTTAATTAAAAATAAATAATACTAATATTAGAAAGGTTGATTAGAAATGGATAAGGAATACAAAAAAGCGCCAGAAATATTTACAACTAAAGATTTAGATTATTTAAAAGATATTTTTGGTTGGCATCATACGGCATATAAAGTGATGATGGATGCCTTAAATTATGTAGAAGATGAAAAAGTAAACAAAGTAATATCTGATTGTGCAGAATTATTTAATGACAATATGCAATTTGTCATTCATATATTAAAGGACGGTAATCAAAATGAATAATAAAGTATGTAATCCAAAAACAGAAGTTCCAACTGGTATTTCTTTAAATGATCAAGATTATATGACTATCTTGTTAACCCATTTAAAAGAATTAGAAAAAAATATGACTGTGGCTTTAACTGAAGCTTCAAATGAAAAATTATATAAAGAATATAAAAAAATGTTTGATGCCATCAGCGATGCCCAAAGAAAAGCTTATGAGCTGATGTTTTATCTAGGTTGGTATACTTTAGAACAAGCTAAAGATACTAAAATAGAAACTCTAGAACAAGAATTACAAACACAAATTTCTAATTTAAGTTAAAAAAAAGTTCTCACGAACTTTTTTTCTTTGTTTAATATTTTATATCCTCTAATAATGTATCTATTTCTTCTTGATAATCATTTGTACCAGCAATAAATATTAAAGTATTTTTTACTCTGGAAATAACTATATATTCATCAGTAGATACAGCAACACACTTTGTAAATACCGCACCTTCTGTTTGTTTATTTTGAGAATCAGTTGTAATATAATTTGCTATATTTTCTTTATAATCTTGATAAACTTTTTTAGCATCTACTTCTGTTTCAAATTCATAATATTCAATTTTAAAAGGAACATCATCTTTAGTAGCTACCAAATAACTTTTTGCTTCATAATTACTTTCTTCATCATTACTAATTGTATAACCTAAAGCTCCAAAATGTTCTTTAAAATCAGTACTGTCTAATACATTATAAAACATACATCCCGTTGCAATACATACAACAACAATTATTAATATTCCTAGTATAACACTTTTATTTTTTTTCATTTGTTTTCCTCTTCTTTCTTGTCTTTTTCTGCATAAAATGCCATAACTTCGGCAAATTCTTTTTCATTATCTAATTTATTCAAATATTCTTTTCCATCTTTTTCAACAACTTTTCTTAAGACGATATCTTTGTTATCTTCTTTATTGCTTAAAATTAAATACTTGTTATTTTCATAAACTAGAGCTTCAAATATAATATAATCTTTGTTATTTTCTAAAGTTACTACATCATATTCCATTAATGTCTTCCTCCTTGGGATAATTCTCTTGATGCATCCCTTTCTTGAACCAAAGTTTCTATCTCTTCTTTTAAGTTTTTGCCTAGTTTTAATTTAACCTCTTCAATAGAGGACATTAATTCCTCAATTACTTTTTGGTCTTGAGATGATAAATTTTGAAATGACCCTTTTGTTTTATAAGCTTCAACTACTTTTAAATAATCCGGATTTAAACCAACATTAGCAAAATTGCTTTTCATAATATAATCGAGAAAAAATTTACAATCCTCTACTTTATAATATAAACTAGCAAATTCAGGATTATTTTCCATTCTTATTTGTAAATAACTTAAAACTGTATCCATATTACTTAATCTATCATAATCCATATCATAATAAACATCTAACATACATAAATCAAATAATTGAGGATCTTTACTACTAACCAATAAAATATCTTTAGCAATGCCATCAGGATTATAAGCAAACTTAGGATATCCATTTTGGTCAGTTCCTACTTGATATGAATTTTGATTTAAAATAGTACCTTCGTTTCGATTATTATCTATAGTAGCTAATGCCCCTAAATAAGTAGGGATTTCTTCCTCATAATTATTTTCGTTTACAAGATCAACTATTCCCTTAGCAGCTGCAAAAACAAGAAAAGTACTTCCCATTATAATTACAAGTTGCTTTAATCTTTGAATTACCACAGCATGCCCAATTTCTTTTTTTACTTTTAAAGGAATATCTATAATTTCCTCATTTTGATTATATACACTAGCATTTTTAATATTTACTAGAGCAGCATTATTATTAATTTCCTTATCGGCTTTACCATTATAAATGTCTTCCGGGGTAAATTTTCTAACTTTAGTTAAAAATTTAGCAAAATCTTTGGCTTCTTCAATGGTAAACACATTGGGCTGTTTTTGCATAATATAATTAGCCATTTTGTTATATTCATATCTTTCATTTACATAACTAAATTCGTCTTTGTATATCCCCATATCATCACCTTATTTTTTCTTATTTATATAATACTAATTATTCATTATAAAGTCAATTTTTGAAATTTTCTTTTTGACATTTATTTACTCTATATTTAATTTTTTAGCTGCTATCTTACTTAAGACATAAGCGATAATTAATAAAATTATTATAATAATTAAAATTCTAGGATTTTTTAGACTTTCTAATAAACTGGTACCAATAAAGCCCCAGAAAAAAACTAAAGATATTTTACCGATCAAAATAGCAAAGAAGAATTTCTTAAATTCCATTTTTGATAAAGCCGCTGATATATTGATTAAAAAAGCCGGTGTAAAAGGAATAGCAATTAAGGTTGCTAAACTAGTCAATTTAATGCGATCAATTTTTTTCATAAGTTTATCAAATTGAGGATTTTTTCTAAATTTTTTAATAAAATAATTTTTAAATAATTTTCGACATAGAAAAAAAGAAAAAAAACAACCTAAACAAGTTAAAATATAAGCAATTATAAACCCTAAACCATAGCCAAAAACCTTAAACACAATAGTGATAAAAACAAATAATGGTAATATAGGAATTATTGATTCTAAAAATATTAATAAACACGCAAATAAAATTCCATATATTGTTGAGGAATTTATTAAGTTATTTATAAAAATATATGTATTATTTAAAAAAATTAATAAATTATCCATACTTATCACATTTACATTATAATATAAGTATGGATAAAAATCACGAATTTATAACATATGTTACATCATAGCCGTAAAATGAAAGTATTCGAACTGCTTGCTTACTTTTATGCCCTTTACTACAGATAATATAGTATTTTTTATTTTTATCAAGTAATGTCTTATGATTCATAAGAAGCTTATCATAATGAATATTTATACTATAAGGATTATGTTTTTCTTGATAACTAATGGGGTCTTTTACATCAATCAAAATACCCATATTGGGCCTGTATTCGCTTTCTAAAATGCTTTTCACATTACCACCATTATAATTTATGTAAAAAAATAAAATAAGAAAATGACTATTACCTAATCATTTTCTTATTAATTGACTAATTATTCATCACCAAAGAAATCATCAAAAAATTCATCATCTGTAATAACATTTTCATTAACTATAACACTATCAACATCAACATTTACTTTAGGTTTTTCTTTCTTTTCCTCTTTAGAATTGTTTTCAGTTAATTCATTAATTACTTTTTCTTCACTACTATTTACTGAATCCATTAATTCTTGGTTTTGTTTTTTTAAATTTTCTTTTTGTTTTCTTTCTTCTTCATCTAATTCTTGTAATTTTTTATCAATGTCTTTTAACATATCATCGATGCTCATAGAAGGACCAGATGAAAAAGGATTATTCATCGGATTCATTTGTCCCATTGAATTAAATGGATTATAGCCACCCATCCCATTAGGCATTGAATTAGAATTAGGAAATGAGAATGGATTTACTCCAGCTTCTAGTCCTCTCATCATATTATTGTTATTTTCCATGGCTAATTTTCTTTTAGCTTCTGTAACAAATTTTTTTAAGTCAAAAAGCTCTATTGCTTGCGTTTGTCTTACAGGATATTCGGCTTCCGGGAAATCTTCTCCCCAATTGATTTTAAAATTAGGCGTATATTTTGTTTTAAATGGACTTGTCCGTAAACGAATAATAATTGCATCTCCTAACTTTAATTTTTGCAAGTCACTTACAGTTACTAATGGTGTTGAGGCAGTTTTGTCTTTTTCTTTAGATTTAACTTCTCCACACATTTTACTTATTTCCTCTAAAGCTTTTAACTCTGTACTAATTAAATAAATTAAATTTCCACAGTTTCCTTTAATAACTTGAGCAACGTTTTCTCCATAAATATCATTAAGTTGAGCAAAATTTTGAATGATAAATGTAAATCTGATATCACGGCTTCTGGCAGCAGATACCATACTATCTACATCTTTTAGTGGGGGCATATTAGCAAACTCATCTAAAATAAAATTGGTTCTATATTGTAATTTTCCTCCATTTTGTTGAGCAACATCTATTAATGTTTCATAAACTTGTTTTATAAAAATTGTCATTAAACTATGGTAAGTTTTCTTCTCATCATGAATGACCATAAATACTGCGGTCTTGCCTTTACCAATATCTCGCATATCAAAATCACTATAAGATAGCATTTCCGATAAGTTTTCTCTCGTAGAAAACATTCTTATTTTTTGTCTAAAAGTTGAAAGTAAGCCACCTTTTGTATCAGCAGGAGCATTAATTGTAGTACTCGCAAACATATAAGCATTTGAATCAGGGCCCTTTAAATTAAAATATTCTTTAATAAAATTACTGGTTGAATAACGCTCTTCACCAACAGTACTCATATAATTTATACTATTTAAGTTAACTTCTTTTTCTTTAGCATCTTGAAATAACCCTAAGGCTAATCCTGAAAAATAATCGGCAGAACCTTTCTCCCAAAATTCTGAATCCCCTTTATTAGTAGGATCATATAGAATATTAAGTGCTACATCGTCTAATAATTCAGTCGCTTTATCATTATTTCCTTCTTTATAATATAAATATGGTAAAGTTAAAGGATTCCAAGAATTACCGCGATTAGGCTCACGGAAATTTAACACAATAACATTATAGCCACGACTTTTTAAATTTTCAGCGGTCTTTCGATAAATTTCACCTTTTGGATCGGTTATAATCATGCTTTCGCCTTTTTTAGCTAAAAGATTAACCATTGGAAATACTAAATTTTCAGTTTTTCCAGATCCGGTAGATCCAATAACTAAGTTATGATAATCACCATTATCAACCCAAATTTCTTTACCATTATTGATAAGAGGGATTCCTGCTGCTTGAATTTCCTTATCTGTAGGTATTACTTTTTCTACATGACTTGATTCTTTTATTTCTTTTTCTTTAGCCCATCTAGCATAACCATCGCTTGGTTTTTCATCTGTTACTTTTAGGCCAATTCCTTTCCCTTTATCTTTATCAAATATATAAGAAGATACACTTGTAAAAATTAATATCAAAGCTCCAAAAAATAGGCCTAATGTAAATGGTAAATAAGTGACAGAAAAAGCACTAAATGGTAATAAGCCAGCAAATGTGCCTGTATTTACTAATGAAAAAAGATTAGAAATAGCAAGAGCACATAAATATAAAAGTATTATGCAATATAATACAAAAAGAAAAAAATCTTTAGGTTCAACTTTAAATTTCATTACATCATCCCTTTTTCTTTCTTTATTATACTATAAAAGATTTCCAATAGCAAAACAAAATAAAACTATTAATTATTTTATTTTGTTTCATAAAATCACATTCTGATTTTAATATTTACTTTTTTTGCTATTTTAAAGAAAGTATTTCTTCTTTAGATAAATTAGTTATTTCACTTATTTCTTCTATTGCATAGCCTCGGTTCTTCATCTTTAGAGCGGTGTTTCTAGTCGTTTCTTTTAAACCTGATTTATAACCTGATTGCATTCCTTCTTGTCGACCAGCTTCTTCACTTTCGTATCTTACATCCTCTAAATATCTTTCCCAGCCATTCTCGTTACTCTTCATTGTCCATTCACTTAAGAATTTTACCATGTCTCGCATTATTTCATCTCCTTTACTTATCTCTTCCATCTCTTCTATACTTTTCGCATTTATCATTCTTATCATCTTTATGAATCTTTTTTCTTTATTCCTTACTTCTTCACCTTTGTCTAGTCTTACTAGATACATTATTATATTATCTTCTTCTATTACTTCACACATCTCTTCATTCATGAATCTATAACTATTTACTACTTTCTTATTTTTCCCTTTATAATCATTGGTGATTAAATTTATACTTATTACTTTCCTCATTTCCCCATATTTTGTTACTTCTTTTTTGATCTTCTTTTCTTTCTTTATTTGTTCTTGATATAAGGCACAGGCATACGTAAAGCTTTTATTATATTCTTCTTTCCCAAACTTACTTTTATACATCTCTAATGAGATTATATCACCATTATCCAGTGTTCCTACTATATCTC
Source organism: uncultured Bacilli bacterium (assembly GCA_947628075.1). Classification (GTDB taxonomy): domain Bacteria; phylum Bacillota_I; class Bacilli_A; order RF39; family UBA660; genus SIG200. Next base: position 11,003 of record CANQYF010000034.1, read on the forward strand.
CATAAAATCCTTTTAATCCTTCAAAATGGGGTATCATAAAATATTGAGGTGTTATACTTACAAATTTTACTTTATCATCCTTATTTAAATATTCAAAAAAGCTTTCTATAAAGTAATTCAAATATTTCTCTTCTCGGAATGTTGTTTTAAAGCG
>CANQYF010000035.1 GCA_947628075.1 uncultured Bacilli bacterium
AAAATAAATTATGTTCAAGTTTTCACGACTATGTGTGCCTTGAACGAAGTGAAAGGAATGTGTGGTTAAAATGAAAAAAGTATTTGAATTGGATTTTTATGGACGGAAACTTATTGTTGAACATGGTGAATTAGCTAAACAAGCACATGGAAGTGTTTTAGTTAGATTTAATGATACCGTAATTTTAAGTACGGTTGTTGTATCTAAGAATGCTAATTTACTTTCTGACTTTTTCCCTTTAATGGTTTTATATAATGAAAAATTATATTCTGTAGGAAAAATTCCAGGTGGTTTTATTAAAAGAGAGGGACGTCCAACCGACAATGCTACTTTAGCAGCCAGAATGATTGATAGACCGATGCGACCTTTATTCCCAGAAGATTTTAGAAATGAAGTTCAAATCGTTAATACTGTGTTAAGTGTTGATCAAGACAATTCGCCAGAATTAACAGCTTTATTTGGCTCAAGCCTAGCAACATGTATTAGTAAAATACCTTTTAATGGTCCAGTAGCAGCGGTTAAAGTGGGAAGAGTTGATGGCGAGTTTATCATTGATCCAACGGTGGAAGAAGCTGAAAAATCTGATATAGATTTAACTGTAGCAGGTACGATGGATGCAATTAACATGGTTGAAGCTGGCTCAAAAGAAGTAAGTGAAGAAGATATGTTAGAGGCTTTAATGTTTGGCCATGAAGCAATTAAAAAATTAGTAGCTTTTGAAAATGAAATTATTGCTGAAATCGGTGAGGATAAAATGGATTATCCAAAGCTAGAAATAACAGATGAATTAAGAAGTGAAGTAAAATCATTAGTGGAAGATAAATTAGATCAAGCCTTAAGAATAAAAGAAAAAGCAGTAATGTATGATACTATTAGTAAGTTAAAAGAAGAAACTATTGAAAGTTATCGCCTAAATAATGAAGAAGGAATGAAACCAGAAGAGTTAAATGAACTTTTAACTAAGATTTCTTTGATATTTGAAAGTGTTCAATATGAAGTATTTAGAAGAATAGTTGTTGATGAAAATATTAGAATTGATGGTAGAAAAATGGATGAAATTAGACCATTAAGTGCCTCTATTGATATTTTACCAAGAACTCATGGCTCTGCTTTATTTACTAGAGGCGAAACGCAAAGTTTATCTATAACTACCTTAGGGGCTTTAGGAGAAAGTCAAATGCTAGATGGCTTATCTATTGAAGAAGAAAAAAGATTTATGTTACATTATAACTTTCCTCAATTTAGTGTTGGGGAGACCGGAAGATATGGTTCTCCAGGAAGAAGAGAAATAGGCCATGGAGCTTTAGGTGAAAGAGCTTTATTACAAGTTATTCCTTCCGAAGAAGAATTCCCTTATACAATTAGAGTAGTATCAGAAATTTTAGAAAGTAATGGTTCATCAAGTCAAGCTAGTATTTGTGCTGGATGTCTTTCTTTAATGGCTGCCGGTGTGCCAATAAAAGCTCCAGTCGCTGGAATTGCTATGGGATTAATTACCAATAATGATAAATATACAATTTTAACAGATATTCAAGGTATGGAAGATCATTTAGGAGATATGGACTTTAAAGTAGCAGGAACTCGTAAAGGAATATGTGCTTTACAAATGGATATTAAAATCGATGGTGTAAATAAAGATATATTGAAAAAAGCATTATTACAAGCTAAGAAAGCCAGAATGCAAATATTAGACTTATTTGAAACGGTAATAAAAGAGCCTCGTAAAGAACTTAGTAAGTATGCACCAAAGATAGAAACATTTACAATTGATCCAGATAAAATAAAAGATGTTATTGGTCGTGGTGGTGATATGATAACGAAAATTATTTTGGAATCAAGTAATGTTAGTAGTGTTAATGATAAAAACGCTGTTAAAGTTGATCTAGAAGATGATGGTCGTGTTATTATTTATCATAATGATGAACAAATCATTAAGAAAACTAGAGAAATGATTGAAAATGTTATAAGAGAAGTTGAAACTGGTAAAATTTATACCGGAAAAGTAATTAAAGTTGAAGATTTTGGTTGCTTTGTAGAATTGTGGCCTGGTTGCGAAGGTATGGTTCACGTATCTCAATTAGATGAAAAACGGGTTAATAAGCCAAGTGATATAGTAAAAGTTGGCGATGAAATTATCGTAAAATCATTAGGATATGATAATAGAGGACGTTTAAATTTATCGCGTAAAGAAGCATTACCAAAAAGTGATAAATTAAAAGAAGAAGTAAAAGAAGTAAAAGAAGAAAAATAGACATATATTGTAGTAAGGAGTTGATAATATGGAATTTCTATTTTTTATACTAGTAGTTGGTATAGTAATTGTTCTAATTTCAATTAAACAAATAAATGAATATGAAAGAGGAGTTAAATTTAGGTTTGGTAAATTTTTGAAAGTCATGGAACCCGGCTGGAAATTAGTATTTCCAATCTTTGAATCATATCGTAAAGTTGACATAAGAACTAAAGCAGTTGATGTGCCTGCTCAAGAAGCCATTACAAAAGATAACGTATCAGTTCAAATTAATGCTGTTATTTATTATAAATTATTTGATGCTTCTAAAGCTATATTAGCTGTAGAAAATTTCTATTATGCAGTTGGTCAACTTGCCCAAACAACAATGCGTAATGTCGTTGGATCTGTATCATTAGATGAACTACTTGCCGAAAGAGATAAAATTAGTACGGAAATTTGTAATATTATTGATGAAGCAACTGATCCTTGGGGAATAAAAGTAGAAAACGTTGAACTTAAAGATGTTTCTTTACCTGAAGATATGAAAAGAGTATTAGCAATCGCTGCTGAAGCAGAAAGAGAAAAACAAGCTGTAGTTACTAAAGCTAAGGGTGAAGTTGAAGCATCTACTAATTTATCTAAAGCTGCTTCCATCATGGCTCAAACGCCTGGTGCTCTTCATTTAAGAACTTTATCTACATTAAGTGATATTTCAAGTGATAAATCTAATACTGTTGTGTTCTGCTTACCTGTAGAAATACTTGAATCAATGAAAAAAATAGGAGACAAAAAATAAAATTTTGTCTTTTTAATTAAAAATGAAAAAGAAGAAATTAAAAATTGTTTATGAAGATAAATATCTTATTGTAATTAATAAAGATGAAGGACATCTAGTCATAAGTAACGACAAAACAAATAAAACATTGTATAGTGAAGTATCTGATTATTTAAAAAAGCAAAATAAAAATAATAAGGTATTTATCGTCCATAGATTAGATAGAGATACATCGGGATTAGTTGTTTTTGCTAAGAATAGAGAAATAAAATATTATTTGCAAAATAATTGGTCAGATGTAGAAAGAGAGTATTACGCGATTGTTAAAGGTAAAATTCCAACTTCTGAAGGAATATTAAAATCTTATCTAAAAGAAAATAAAATGCATTTCGTTTATAGTACTAATAAAGAAAATGGTAAATTAGCAATAACGGAATATGAAGTATTAAAGACAAATAAATCATATAGTTTATTAAAAATAAATATTAAAACAGGAAGAAAGAATCAAATAAGAGTCCAATTAAATGACCTTGGATTTCCCATCGTTGGAGACAAAAAATATAATAAATCTAAAGAAAAATATAATCGACTTTATTTACATGCTTATTATCTAGAATTTATGCATCCTGTGACTAAGAAAATGTTAAAATTAGAGTTAAATTATCCAAAAGAGTTTAATAATTTAATTGAAAAATGAATAATTTCTAAACATACAAAAAACCACGTTTAAAGCGTGGTTTTTAAAATTTATTTTACTGGAACTTGTCTAGTTTCGCCAGTTCTTTCCCAACCAGGAATAGATGTTTCAGGGCTCCATTGATATCTATATTTTGTAACTGATTTTGAACTTGTTGTAGGATTAGTATAAGAAACATTTCCTTTTGTACATGTTGAGCTAGAGCCAGTACCATATTTAGTATAACCAGAAGGACAAGTATAAGTAGTATTTTTTGTTGCATTTTGAGTTATATTGTAATCATAAGTACATTTCTTACCATTCTTTGTATATCCTTCTTGACAAGTATAAGTAGTATTCTTGCTAGCTGCAATATGTTTTTCAGTAGTTTTATAACATTTATTTCCGTTTAAAACATAACCATCTTTACAAGAATAGTTTGTTGTTTTAAGACTATCAGTAGTTAAAGTTTTAGTGAATATACATTTAGTACCACTTAATTTACCTTCGCTACAAGAATAGGTTGTCTTTTTAATGTAATCAGTATATTCTGTTTTCTTGCTTTCCACTATTTTACTACATTTAATATTAGAGCCAGATCCAGATTGATCATATCCTTTTGGACAAATAGGATTAGCGGTTTTAGTAGTGTTTGTTGTTACAGTTTTAGTACATGTAGTATTAGCTGAAACATTTCCACTTGGGCTATATCCGCTTGGACATTTATAAATAGCAGTAGCATCAACATCATTGTATGCTGATTTAGAGCAATAATATTTATAATATTTGCTTACACATCCAGCAGTATTACATTTATTTGTATATGCTCCACTAAAAGTACAGCCATTATAATAAGGTCCATAATCAATATAAGTAGTTATATAGTAAGAAGTTGTATTATAAATACGACATTTACCATTATTTAAATTAGTTCCTTTTTCACAATAATATGATGAGAATTTTGGTTTATCTGTTTGAGTTGTTGTATTAGGAACAGTTTTACTACATTTAATACTAGATCCTGATCCAGATTGATCGTAACCTTCCGGACAAATAGGGCTAATAGTTTGAGTAGATTTTGTTGGTACAACTTTACTACATTTGGTATTAGTACCAGATCCAGACTTTGTATAACCATCAGGACAATTGTAAGTGTATGATACTTTAGCATCAATTTTTTCTTCTGTAGTCTTTGTACATTTTAAATTTAAGCCAGTACCTGTTTTATTATAACCACTAGGACATGAATATGTATAAGTTATAGTTGGATTAACTGATTCTTTAGTAGTTTTATAACATTGAGTATTGTCACCACTTCCAGTTTTAACATAATCTTGTGGACAAGAATATGTTACATTTTTAGTGGCATCAATTGTTTTTGTCTCTTTTTTTACACATTGTGTACTTGATCCAGTACCAGTTTTAGTATAACCATCAGGACATAAATATTTTACATTTTTAGTAGCTGCGATAGTATCTTTAGTTCCTTTAATACATTGTGCACTTGATCCAGTACCAGTTTTAGTATAACCATCAGGACAACTATAAAGTGTTTCTTTGTCAACATATGATTGTTTATAACGATATTCTAAAGCAAGCTTATCAGAAGGAGTAGTTGAAGGTTTTTCTGAAGGTGTAGAAGGAGTACATGATCCATTTGTACATAATTGATTACAACCTAGCTCTTCAGTAGTTTTAGCAGCTTCTCTACCACATACTAATGTAACACTATAAGTATATTTTCCATTATTGTTTGTTACAATAACATAACTTGCTTCATAATCACATGATTCTTTATCAGTATAACCAAAAGGAAGTATTAACCCTTTATCAATTAATTCTTTTAAAGTATATTTAATTGATTTACCATTTTCAGGTAATTCACTGATTAAGAAATATTCTTTAGCAGTGTCATGGAAATATCTATAATTATCAATAAAAATATTTGAATAAGCATCTGTATTTAATGAATTGTTAGCATCACCTGTATTTACTTTAATGTTTGGAGTATTGTTTCTTGCAAATAGCCAAATAATTAAGAAGATAATAGCAGCAACTAAAACAATAATTAATCCTTTTTTAAAAATATTTTTCCAGTCAATGCTTTTTTTCTCTTCTTCTGTATACATTATTATTCACCCCCTAATGTTCTACCTTTTTCACAGTTTATAGTATTATTATTTACGGCTGTTAATAATAATTCTTGTAATTCAATAGATTTTTGAGTTCTACCAGTTGTATCAATATAATTTTGATAAGCACCCGGCTCATTAATAGAAGGTATTAAAAGTGGAATAGTTGATTGAACAAAGCCATCATAAGCAACTTGGAAATCATAATTGCTATTTAATATAGCATCATTATTAAATTCTTCATCATCTGTTCTGACATCAAGTTCATTAATAAAGCCATTATTTAATGATGTTGCATAAATAGTTAAGAATGAATATAGTTTATCTTTTTTGGCTCCATCAAATGGATTTCTTAAAACATCTGCAGCTAATGTACTGTATCTTCTTAAGAAATTGCTTAAATCAGTACCTTCTTTAGCAAAATATTGTAAAGCTTCAATCTTTTTGATATCTTCTTCTTTAACTGTACCAAAACGATAATTATTTGTTATTTCGTTAATTGTAGAATCTATTGGGTTTAAAACATAGCTAAAATCTTCGTTATATAACATACCATTACTAAATGCCATTACAATCTTAGCAATGTCATCAATTGAAGCTTCTGGATAAAAATTAGCTTCTTGAATTTTATATGAACGATTTACATAGTCAACTGCTTGTTTTGAAGTAATGTTGTTAACTGTTCTAACATTTTCATAATCTTCTAGATAATCTAAATTAAAATCTTGAGTAGTAACATAATTTGTAACTTTTTCGATATAAGGCATACTCAATAATCTATTAATTAAATTTTCATCAAAGTTTTCAAACATTAAACCAGCTTCATATTCGCCATAACCCTTTTCCATTAATGCTAGTACTTTTTCATCATAAGAATTACTAATTTCAGTTTCAATACTAGATGTTGGTGTATCGAGATTATCTTTTGAATTATCTTTCTTTAAATCTTTAATAAATTGTTTACCTACTATAATAATAGATACAACACCAATAGCAGCAGCAGTAATTCCTACAATTTTTTGCCAATGCTTTTTGAAAAAGTCATTAAAATTATCATAACGTTCATAACCAAAATATATGTCTTCATCATTATCATTTCTATTATTATCTGCAATTAATATTTTTCCTTCAGTTTTCATTCTTGTATGGTCTTTTTCACCAAGAATTAAAATTGATTGTTTATTACTTGAATTCTTTTTGCTGGTTTCATTATTTTCAGATTTCTTTGCAGTTTTATTTGAATTTTCTTGATTATTTTTATCATTTTTATCACTGTTTTGTTTATTATCTACTACTTTTTCTTCCTTTTTGGCATTATTTTCATTATTTTTGGTAACTATAGTTTCATCATCTTCTGATAATTCTTCTTCATTATCAATTGGTTTTACAATGTTAAATCCTTTTAAGTTGCTAATAAATTTTTCTTTTAATAAATTTAATTTACTTTTATCTAAAGCATTTATTTGAGCTTTATTTTTTTCAATTCTTTCAATTATTCTTTCTTGATAATCATTTAATAATTTAATATATTTCTTTTTAATTTTACTCTTTGTGTTTTTAGTAGCAACTTCATAATCATTTAAATCTTTTCTTATATCTTTATCACTAGGAATCTTACTAAGATATTTATTTATTTTAGCTAAATCATTTTGTCTTTCTTCAATATCAGTCTCAATTGCTATAATTTCGCTTTCTTCTTTATTTCTTCTTTTAGCATAAGCTAAATCTTCATTTAGAGTTTTAAGATCATATTCAATTTTTTCTTTAATATCATCTAGATTTTCATCTAAATTTTCTGGCATCTTAGCTAAATTTTCAACTCCCACAATATTGCTTGTACTAATATTTTTAATAATTCCTACTAAGATATTTTCGGCATAATTTTTAGCTTCTTCGGTTGCATCAGAATTTAAAATCTTAAAATTAGTTTCAAATTCTTTAGTTTGAATAAGTTTATCAACTGAGGTAAATATTTCTTGTAAAAGTTTAATTTTAGAAGTTAAATTCTTATTTCTTTTACTTTCTTTTTTAGTTAATGGTTCACCTGAATTGACCTTTTCAATTAATTCTTTCTTTTCTTGGTTTGCAATTATTAATTGCTCTGAAATACCATTTTGGTATTCTTTTAATTGTCTAAATATATCTTTTGTTATATTCATAAAAAAAATCCCCCTTCAAGAGGTCAAATGACTGTTAAAATAACCTCTTTCTTTTGAATATGGCGTCTATAATATCACAAAGTCTTAAGAATGTCAACTCTCTCTTTAAATCAATAAATTTTTCATTTGTCTATTTTTATAGGTTTATTACTTATTTCAAAAGTGGTATTGTCATATTTAGAAAACATATCATATAATAAGGCACATTTAATTTCATATTCATAAACTTTATCTTTTTTATTAATAACTAAAGGAAAATCTATTTCTTTTTTTATTTTATTTAAATAACTTTTACCTAACTTATTAAATCCTAATACATGAATATAATTAAGTTTTAAATTTTTAGCATCTTCTTTAGTAAGACCAATTAGAATATGAGTTAACATTCTTCTTATTTTATTATAAGTGTATCTTTTTGATTTAGTTTGATTTATTAATTCATCTACGTCATTAACATTATTAATAACTTTTATTAATCTATTTTGAATGCCTTCATCAACATCTAAATATTTTTCTAAGTCATGATCAGTTAAGATTTTATATTTTATATAGGGAAAATAATTGTTAAGGGTAATATTTTCAATAAAAGAAAGAGTACTTTTAGGAACAAAATTACTAATATCAGTGTTATTATTTAATTTTTCTCTAATGTTAAGAGCACTTATTATATTAGAATTTAAAGAAGTATCTAAATAGTCATTTGTTCTTTTAATAGTTAAAGGTTTAATCTTATAATGATTTATTTTTATACTTTTTATATAAGATATACCTAATAAATCATTGGATTTAAAAGAAAAATTAGTATTTAAAGCTTTAGCTAACGCTGTCGGGTAGTTAAGACCTAAATCTAGATATTCTTTAACTTTTTTATTATAATTATCTTTTTCATTTAAAGAATAATCACAAATTTTATTTAAAGTTTCTAAGTCATCCGATTCACTACCAAAAATTACATAATCACATTTTAATTTTTCCAAAATACTAATCGCCATATTAGCAAAAATATCAGCACTTTGACTACCAAAAACAAACGGAAGCTCCACAACTAAATCAATTCCATTTAATAAAGCTAAATAAGTTTTATTTTGTTTAGATATAATTGATACTTCACCACGTTCTAAAAAATAACCATTTAACACTAATACGATTAAAGAATCGGGAAATTTTTCTTTAATTTTTTCTAAATGTAGTAGATGGCCATTATGAAAAGGGTTATATTCACAAATAATTCCAATAGTTTGCATAAAAATCACAAAAACAATATATCAATTTTCAGATTTGTTGTCAAATTCCCATAAAATAATATATAATTGAGGTGGTGATGTACATGATTATATGTATCGTTGGTCCAACTGGAGTTGGAAAAACAAGATTAAGTATAGAACTTGCTAAAAAATTTGATGGGATAATTATCAATGCTGATGCTTGTCAAATTTATAAAGAATTAAATATCGGTACCGCTAAAATAAAAGAAGAAGAAAAAGAAAATATCCCTCACTATTTATTAGATATTAAAAACGCAAATGAAGATTATAGTGTGACTGATTATCAAAAAGATAGTAGGTTATTATTAGAAAAGTATAAAGATAGAAATATAATTATCGTTGGAGGAACAGGATTATATATTAATGCTTCTTTATTTGATTATCGTTTTAGTGCTTTAAATAACCAGGATTATAGTGAATATTCCCTTGAAAAATTACAAGAAATGGTTAAAGAAATTGATAGCAATTTAAAAATCGATTTAAATAATCGCCGGCGCTTAGAAAATTATTTAAAAAGAGTAAATAAGGAAGTAGTGGAGCCTAAATTACTTTATGATGTTAAATTTATTGGGCTTACCACTGATCGAAAATTGCTTTATGAAAAAATCAATAATAGAGTAGATAAGATGTTTCAAGAAGGACTTTTAGAAGAAGTAAAATCTTTAATTAAAAAGTATCCCAACTCCAGAATTTTAAATAGCGCAATTGGGTATAAAGAGCTTATTAAATATTTTAATAAAGAAATATCTTTAGAAGAAGCCAAAGAAGAAGTTAAGAAAAATTCTCGTAAATATGCCAAAAGGCAGTATACTTGGTTTAATAATAAGATGCCTGTAACATGGTTTTTAACTGATTATGATAATTTCGATAATACAGTTAAAGAAGTCATTACTTATTTAAATAAATAATAAAAAAGCCAAAATATAGCAAATGCTTATTTGCTATATTTTTTTTACACTTGCCTAGGGG
>CANQYF010000036.1 GCA_947628075.1 uncultured Bacilli bacterium
TTAATTTTTATTTTCTTTTTCTCGATTTTATTTGTCTGTCAATTCTTTTTTTATATTTTTTTCATGTCTTTGTCTTGTTTTTCTATTTTACCTTATTTACAAATATAACTACATTTGATATAATTTAAATATAATAAGAGGGAGTGTTATGATGAAAATGTTATCAGCGGAAATAACAAAATTATTAGATAAATTATATAATCTACGTAGTGAAGATAGTGTAATACTTTCTAAGATGGAAAAAGAAAAAGAAGTTGCAACCGAAACAAAAGATAGAACAACTACAGAAAAAGCAACTTTACAAGAAAAAATAGAAAGTCTAACTGAAGAAGGTAGAATCTTAGAACAAGAAGGGGAAAAATTAGTATCTGCTTTAAAAGGTATTAAAACTGAAGATTTTAAGATTGTTTTAGATAAGTTAAAAATAGATTTTAATCCTAATAAATTAAGTGAAGAAGTAAATTTATTACTTCCAAAAACAATTTCTAAAGTAGAAGAGGATATTAAATTAGCTCAAGATGAACTTGTTAAAGTAGAAAGTGACATGAATACAGCAATTGCTACAATTGAAGAATTAGCAATTAGAAAAGATGAAGCTTTAGCTAATCAAAGTAAATTAAATGAATATTTTGAATTAGCTTTAAATGGAAATATCAATATCACAAGAGATTCAATAACTTCTTTATTAGAAAAATTTGATTTTACTGAAGATGAGCAAAGAGAAACAGCTAAAATCTTAATGTTCCCTGAAGATGGTTTATATGACTATGATAATAAGATAAAAGAAGATAGCCAAGTTGGAAAAAGTATTTCTGAGGTATTTGCTGAAGCTAAAGAAAATATAGATGAAGTTGAAGAGTTAGATCATGAAAAATCTTTAACTCCTAAAGAAGAATTAATTCAATTATTAACAAATTTAGGTTTTGATTATTTAGATTTTACAAATAACGATTTAGAAAAAGTTTTAGCAAATTATAGTGAAGAAATATTAGTAAATAATGTTAATTTTGCTAAAGATAAAGGCTTAAAATTAGATATGTTTGTTGAAAATACGGAATTATTATATGATAAAGAATTTGAACAAAAAATTCAAAAATTAATGGAAGTTGGTAAAGAAGCTTTAGATATTTACTTAAATCCAGAAATATTAATAAAATATAATAAAGATGATTTAGAAAATACGATTAATAATTTGAAAAATAGTGGATTAGATCCAAAGAAAGTTCCATTGATTGCATATTAAGGAGGGATAAAATGACTCTAAGAGAAAAGTTAGATTTATTAAATTTAAGTGAAGAAGAAAGAAAAAAAGCTGAGACAAAGTTTTTAGCATCATTAGAGTTTGTGAGTGGAGAAGAAATTAAAGATGTGTTAGATTTTTTAAACAGTAAAGGTATAACTATAAATAAAGCAAGAGAGATAAAAGTTATAACTAATCCCGTAGATAAATTAGCTAAGAATATTGATTTTGTCGAAAATGTTAACGAACTTGGAGCTTATAAAGAAGATCCAAATCGAATGAGCGGAAACGGATTAGATATATTTAAGAAAGTTAAGTATTGTACTTCAAATGGAATTCCTTATAAAAATGAAGATGGTACATATAAACAATTATTATTTAATGAATCTTTATTCCAACAAGAAGTTTCACCAAATCCAGAAGTAGGAAATATTCCCAAAATAGAAGATTTGGCTGTACCGAATAATGAAGAGATAGTAACTTTTGAACCACCAGTTATAACTCCAACTGAAAACTTAAATGAAAATTTAAATGAACAATTAAAAGATGATAATGACATATCTTTTGATAATTATATGAACGCTACTAATGATATGCAAGATATAGAGGCAAAGACAACTGATTTTACTAAAATAAGAGAAGATTTAGCAAAACAACTTGCTGAATTAGATAATTATAAAAATATGGGTTATGAGGAAATAAGCTTTGGCGATATTGAACCTGAAAGTTATGGAATGGGGAGAGCGGCATGAAATTTTTAGAAAAATATGATTTTACTAAAGAAGAAATAGCACAATTTTTAAATAACTCACCAAAAAAATTAATAGATGCGACTAAGAAAAGTAAGAAGCTTGTTTGTGCTAATATTGAATATTTAAAAGATTTAGGAGTAACAAATTATCAACAAATATTTTTAGAATATTACGATATGTTTTTAATGGATCATAGTAATTTTGTTGAAGTATTTTCTAAATATGAACCAGAAGATTTAGTCGAAAAATTGAAAAAGAATATTAAAATTGTTGAATATTTATAAGATGCATAAGAGCATCTTTTTTTTAATAATCATTTATTTACTAATAAGTTATATAAGTGTTATAATAAATATGTGATGAAAATATGAAGTATATATTATTAATTATAATGAGTTTATTTTTAACTGGTTGTGGTAATGATAAAATTTATGAAGATAAAACCACAAATAATATTAAACAGATAGCCACAAATGTTGAAGTTTATACAGATATAAATGCTAATGATATTATTGATATTATTAATCCAGAAGTAAAATTAGAAGATAATTATAAAATTGATACTACTAAGTTGGGAACGCAAGAAATTGCCGTTACCTATAAAATAGGAAAGAAAAAATACGTATCTAAATATAAGATAAATGTTGTGGATACAACACCCCCTTTAGTTTTTAGTGGTACATCTAAAACAGTTAATATTAATTATGAAGGAGAAGCCTGTAATTTAATTTCATATGGTGATAATTATACTGGTGATATTAAATGTGTAATTGAAGGAAAATATGATTTTAAAAAAGAAGGAACTTATAATTTAGTATATAAATTAAGTGATAGTAGTAATAATACTAAGACAGTAAATGTTAAATTAACGGTAAGAAAGCCAGTTACTAGTAGTGGTAATTCAACTACCCCAAGTACACATGATGTCAAAGAATTTAGCGACATTTTAAAGGATTATAAAGATATCAATAATGAAATTGGGATAGATGTTTCTAAATGGCAAGGCGATATTGATTTTGAAAAAGTAAAAAAAGCCGGAGCAACTTTTGTTATGATTAGAATAGGAGTTGAAGGCTCATCTACAAGAAAAATAACAATTGATGAATATTATAAGGAAAATATAAAAAAGGCAAAAGCGGCAGGTTTAAAAGTAGGGGTTTATCTTTATAGTATTGCTACAGATAAAAAGAGTGCTTTAGAACAAGCTAATTGGGTTATTGATACTTTAGACGGCGCCAATTTAGATTTACCAATTGTTTTTGACTGGGAAAGTTGGTCTAATTGGAATAATTATAAAATTAGTTTTTATGAAATAAACGATATTGCGAATACATTTATTGATGCAGTCCAAAATAAAGGCTATGATGGCATGCTTTATGGTAGTAAATATTATTTAGAAACAATATGGACATATAAAAATGATTATCCAATTTGGCTTGCCCATTATACTAAAAAAACAAATTATGAAGGAAAGTATTTATTATGGCAACTTTGTAATAATGGTCATATTGATGGTATTAATGGTGATGTCGATGTTGATATCTTATATACTAATTAACAACAATATAAATTATTGTTGTTTTTTGTCAATAAATTATCAATTTAATTTATAAAGAATAAATAGTTTGTTATAATAATTGTAGGAGGATATAATGAAAAGTGTAGCAATAAAAGATAAAAAACAATTTGAAATAAAAGAAATAGAAGAGCCAGTTAAAGAAGAAGGCAAAGTTTTAATTGATGTTCAAAAAACTGGTATATGTGGTTCCGATATCCATTATTGGGATTTAGGAATGCCAGTTGGATTAGTCATGGGACATGAATATAGTGGTAAAGTTTTAGATAACGGTGGTAGAGTAGATTTACAAAAAGGTGATAGGGTAACCGCTTTACCAATTTCTCCTTGTGGTAAATGTGAAGCCTGTTTAAGAGGCGATATCCACTATTGTAAGGAAACATGGGCACATGCTAGTGGTTTGTCACTTGATAACCCAGGTGGCCTTGCTCCCATGTTAAAAGTAAGAAGCGATATGGTTTTCAAATTACCAGATAATATGAGTGATGAAGAAGGGGCATTAGTAGAACCAACTGCAGTAGGTTATCATGCCGTTAATTTAGCTCACCTTCAAGTTGGAGATGAAGTTCTAGTTGTTGGTGGCGGTATAATTGGTTTAATGTGTGCGTTGTTTGCTAAAAAAAGTGGTGCTAGTAAAGTTGTTGTTTCTGAAACTAATGAAAAAAGAGGTCAAAAAGCAGTTCAATTAGGAGTTGCTGATGAATGGATTAATGCCAAAGATGAAGAAGTAATGAAAAATTATGATTCAAAATTTGATAAAGTTTTAGAATGTTGTGGTAATGCGCCAGCTGTTAACAGTGCTATGAATTTAGTTAAACCAGGTGGAATAGTAGTATTAGTTGGTGTTTCAATGTTACCTATTAACTTTATGAGTATGCAAGCAGTAATGAAAGAAATAACACTAGTGGGAGCTATTGCTTATAAAAAAGATGAATTTGCTAAATGTATTAATATGATTGCTAATAAAGAAATCGATGTTTTAAAATTTGTTTCTAAAACTATTACTTTAGAAGAAGTACAAGAGGCATATGAAGAGTTATCAAGTGGTGAATCAAATGCCATTAAGATCTTAGTAGATCCTAAAAAATAAAAAAATTTAAAAAAATAAAAGTTCACTTAGTTATTTAAGTGAATTTTTTTTAACCAAAAAATAAAATAGACAACTTAAACTAGACTAACTAAGTATTTTTTTATATAATTATTTGTAGAAAAGAGGGCATAGCATGAAATTAAAAGGAAGTTATTTTTATACATTAAGAGAAGATGCCAAAGACGAAGAAAGTATAAGTGGAAATTTATTAGTACGAGCAGGAATGATTAAAAAAGTTGGTGCTGGTATTTATATGTATTTACCTTTAGGTTTAAAAGTCCTAGAAAAAATAAAAAAAATAGTTAAAGAAGAAATGGATAAAGCAGGAGCTGAAGAATTATTAATGCCTAGTTTAATTCCTCAAGAATATTATGAAGCTTGTGGCAGAATTAAATCACTTGGTGATAGTATGTTTAAATTAGAAGATCGCTATAATAAACCATATGCTTTAGGACCAACTCATGAAGAATTATTTACTTATGCCGCTAAAAATGTGATTAAAAGTTATAAAGATATGCCTTTTACTATTTATCAACAAGCCGATAAATTTCGTGATGAACCACGACCAAGATATGGACTTATTAGGGTAAGAGAGTTTATTATGAAAGATGCTTATTCATTTGATAAAGATGAAGAAGGATTGGATAAATCTTATCAAACAATGCGTAATGCTTACAATAATATTTTTGATCGCATGAAAATAAATTATAAAATAGTTAAAGCTGATACAGGTGTAATGGGAGGTTCTTTATCAGAAGAATATCAAGCTGTTACTGATATCGGTGAAGATATATTAGTATTATGTGATCATTGTGATTATGCCTCTAATATAGAAGTATCTGAGGTTATAAGTAAAGATGAAGAAAAAACTAAAGATCTAGCTTTAGAATTAGTCGAAACACCAGATAAAGAATCGATTGAAGATGTTTGTACTTATTTAAATATAGACGTAAAAGATTCTGTTAAAGCTTTACTTATGAGAGCAGATGATGAATTAGTTATTTTCTTTATAAGAGGAAATAGAGAGCTTAATCTAGTTAAAGCATGTAAGTTACTAGGAGTTTCCGAAATAAATTTTGCCGATGATGAATTAATTGCCACTAGTAATGCTGTTCCAGGATATACAGGTCCAATTAATTTAAATGCTAAAATAGTAATTGACCGTGAAATACTTACTATGCATAACTTCTGTTGTGGCGCTAATAAAAAAGGACATCACTATAAAAATGCTAATGTTAAAGATTTTAAATACGATGTAGTTGGAGATATTGTTAATGTTAAAGAAGGGGATATTTGTCCAGTTTGTGGTGGTACACTTTATTTTAAAAAAGGAATTGAAATAGGTAATATATTTAAACTTGGAACTAAATATTCCGAAAAGTTAGGTTTAACTTATTTAGATGAAAACAATAAATCGATGCCAGTTGTAATGGGTAGTTATGGTATTGGTGCTGGTCGGATTTTGGCTTCTATAATTGAACAAAATAATGATGAAAATGGAATGATTTTACCCCTTTCAGTTGCACCATATCAAGTATGTATTGTTATTGTAGATACTAAAGATGATAAACAAATGGAAGAAGCAAATAGAATATATGAGGATTTAACTAGTAAAGGTATTGAAGTCTTACTTGATAATCGTGATGAACGTGTTGGAGTTAAATTTAAGGATATGGATTTAATTGGTATACCTTTAAGAATAACTGTTGGTAAGAAAATAATTGATAATACAGTAGAAGTTAAACCAAGAAGAGAAAAAGAATTCCAAGAAATTAATTTAGCTGAATTAGATAATTATATTACTGATTTTCTAAATAAATAATGAAAAGGAGATAAAATGGATATTAGTAAAATAAAAAAGGCGTTAATAGAACAAAAAAATATGAATTTATCCGGTAATTTATACCATAAAACTCAATTAGATTTTGCTTATAATACTAATCATATTGAAGGCTCTACTATTACATCAGAAGAAACTGCTAGTATTTATGATACAGGTACTATACTAACAACTAAAGATAAAATTATAGTATTGAAAGATGCTACGGAAATTAAAAATCATTTTACGTTGTTTAAATTTATGTTAGATACAATTGATGATAAAATGACTGAAGATATGATTAAAAAATTTCATTTTATTTTAAAGAATGGTACTTTAACTGATAGTGAAAAAGAATGGTTTAATGTTGGTGAATATAAATCTAAAAAAAATTTTGTCGGTAGTATTTCAACTACGTTGCCTAAAGATGTAGCCAAAGATATGAAAAATTTATTGGATTGGTATGATAAAATACCAAAAAAATCTCTTGAAGATATAATAGAATTTCATGTAAGATTTGAGAGTATTCATCCATTTCAAGATGGCAATGGTCGGGTGGGAAGAATGATTATATTTAGAGAATGTTTATATAACAATATAATGCCATTTTACATTGAAGATAGAAATAAAGAATTTTATATTAGAGGTATAAAGGAATATCAATTAAATAATGAAAAAGGTTATTTAATTGATACTTGTTTAAATAGTCAAGATAATTATGAAAAATTAGTAAAATATTTTTTAGAATAAGGTTGTATATTTTTACAAACACGATTATAATATAAATAGAAGTGTTACCGAGTTAGGTAGCACCGAAGTTTGGCGCTACACCGTAAAGGTTAGCGTTTTATTTTTCATACTAACTTTAATATAATTAGAGTTAGTATAATTATTACAATAATAAGAACATCGTCTTTTCTCATAACTCCACCACTCCTTTTTCACCAAACCCCCTGTTATAAACAAGTTGTAAGTTACTTAAGTTGTGTTGAAGCGGCGCTACTAACCGGTAACAAATTCTTTATTATATAAAGTATTTTTTCTTTTGCAACCAATTCGACAAACCTTCTAAAATTAAGACAAAATATTCATCTTTATTTTCTCTGGACATACTATATAATATATGATATATTTATATATGAACAGATATTCATATAGATAAGGAGTATATAAATGGAATTATTAGATGATGATAAGACAATAGATATGGCGGAATTATTTAAAATTTTTGGGGATTCGACCCGTATTAAAATAATTAATGTTTTACTAGATAATGAACTTTGTGTTTGTGAAATAACCAATAAAATAAATGTAAGTCAATCGGCTGTTTCGCATCAACTGCGTATTTTAAAAACGGCTAAATTAGTAAAATATTATAAAAAAGGAAATTGCATATATTATTCCTTAGCGGATGATCATGTAAAGAAAATATTTATGTTAGGAAGTGAACATACAAATGAGTAAATATACTTATAAATTAAATAAATTAGACTGTGCCAATTGTGCTAAAAGAATTGAGGATGCTTTAAATAAAGATGATAAAATAAAAAAAGCAATAGTTAATTATAATAAATTATCTGTGAGTATAGATACAGATTTAAATGATGGCATTTTAAATATAGTTAATAATATTATTAAAAAAGTAGAGCCAGATGTATTTGCAAGTGAAAATGCCAATATTCATACGAGCTATAAATTTGATGTTATAAGATTAATTTTAGGTATAATTTGTATTGTTTTATCAATGCTTATTAAACTTCCTCTTATTCATGAAATATTTATTATTCTTGCTTATTTAATTCTTTTATTTAGAGTTTTAAAAAAAGCCTTTTTAATGTTAATTAAAAATTTCTCAATAGATGAAAATCTTCTTGTTAGTATCTCTTGTATTGGAGCATATCTTACTGATAATATTCATGAAGGCTTAATGGTCATTATACTATATGAAATAGGTAAAATTTTAGAGAGTATGGCGGTCAATAATTCTCGTAAATCTATTAGTGATTTAATGGATATTAAGCCTTTATATGCTAATTTGAAAGTAAATGATAAAATTAAAAGAGTAGAGCCAAATACGGTTAAAGTTGATGATTTAATCATTATTAAAAAGGGTGAAAAAATTCCTTTAGATGGGATTGTCGTTGAAGGGGAAAGTAAAATTGATAATAAAGCTTTAACTGGTGAAAGTAATTTAGTTAATGTAAAAAAGGGAAGTGTTATTTTATCTGGAGGAATTAATGTTGGTGATATTTTAACAATTAAAGTTACAAAAACTTATGAAAATAGTACAGTAGCGCAAATCTTATCTTTAGTTGAAAATGCTACCGATAAAAAAGCCAAAACCGAGAATTTTGTTTCAAAAGCGGCGAAAGTATATACACCAATTATTTTAGGTTTAGCTATTTTAATTGGGTTATGTCTTCCTTTAATTCCTGGCATAACTTATGAAGATTCAATTTATAGGGCTTTAGTCTTTTTGGTAGTTTCTTGTCCATGTGCAATTGCAATATCAGTACCTCTTTCTTATTTTTCTGGAATCGGAGCATCATCTAAAAAAGGCATTTTAATTAAAGGCAGTAATTATTTAGAAGCCATGGCTAAAATTAAAGAAATAATTTTTGATAAAACTGGTACCATTACAAATGGTGAAGCTAATAAATATGATTTAAAAGTAATTAATAAAAATTATAGTGAAGAAGATGTTATTAAATATTATGTCAGTGGAGAAGCATTATCTAATCATCCGATTGCTAAATCGATTATAAAATTATTTCCGCAAACTAAAACTTTTAAAGTGAGTAAATTTAAAGAAATTACCGGAAAAGGTATTACTTTTAAAGTAAAAAAAGAAGATGTAATGGTGGGATCATCCACTTTAGTGGGGCTTAATACAAATGATAATGCTATTTATTTAAAAATAGATAATAAATTTATTGCTAAACTTTCTATTAATGATGGCATAAAAAAAGATGCTCAAAGTACTATTAATTATTTAAATAAAATGGGTGTTAATGTTCAAATGTTTACGGGCGATAAAAAGGATATTGCTTTAGAAATTGCCACAAAAGTAGGAATCAAAGAGGTTGAGTATGAACTTTTACCTCAAGATAAATTTGATTTACTTGATAAAGAGATAAAAAAATATGATGGTGATGTTGCCTTCGTTGGTGATGGAATTAATGATGCACCAGCTATAAGAGTTGCTAAATTAGGAATATCTATGGGTAGTATTGGTAGTGCATCAGCAATTGAAGCATCAGATATCGTTTTAATGAATGATAATTTAAGTAGCTTAATTGATCTATTTAAAATATCTAAAAAAACTAATCATATTATTAAAGAAAATTTAATATTTGCAATCGGTATTAAAATCCTAATTTTAATATTAAGTGGTCTTGGTCTTGCCTCAATGTGGCTTGCTGTTTTTGCTGATACAGGTGTTACTTTACTTACTATTATTAATACTACAAGAATATTAAAAAATAATTGACAATCAAGGATCCTAATAGTATATTATAAATACATAAGAAATTATGTGTAAAAAAGCTGGTGATTCCCACCATTTAAGA
>CANQYF010000037.1 GCA_947628075.1 uncultured Bacilli bacterium
TTTTTCTGTATTAAAAGCATTGCAATACTTAATGTCATTTTATTATGTTTCTCTGAATTTTACTTTTTCAATTAACAAATAATATAGATATTTAATAAAAAAATATACTTTTTAAGAATTGTTTGCTATAATTTTTTTTGATTGGAAGTGTTTTTAATGGAAAGATGCAAGGAAATTGAAAGAAGTATTATTAAAAAATTTCGTAAAGATATTTGGCGTCCTTTTACCAAATCTGTAACTGATTATCATTTGATTGAAGAAAATGATAATATAATGGTTTGTATAAGTGGGGGTAAAGATTCATTTTTAATGGCTAAATGTATTCAAGAATTAATGCGTCATGGCAAAATTAAATTTAATGCTCATTTTGTTTCAATGAATCCAGGTTATAATGAAGAAAATGCTCAAAAAATTAAAGAAAATGCTTCAATATTAAATATACCATTAGAAACCTTTAATACTGATATATATGAAGTTACTAGTAATTTAACGGAAGGAAATCCTTGCTATTTATGTGCAAGAATGCGAAGAGGTCATTTATATAATAAAGCTCGTGAATTAGGATGTAATAAAATTGCTTTAGGGCATCATTTTGATGATGTCATTGAAACTACACTTTTATCAATGTTTTATGGAGCAGAAATTAAAACTATGCTTCCTAAAATTCATAGTGATAATTTTACGGGGATTGATCTTATTAGACCCTTGTATTTAGTAAAAGAATATCCAATTATTGCTTGGCAAAAATTTAATAATTTATCTTTTATTCATTGTGCTTGTCCACTATCCGATAATTGTAATATTAGTACCGATAATTTAGATGATAACATTACCGGTAAAAGAATGGCCATGAAAATATTAATCCAAAAATTACGAAAAGAAGGTAAAAATATTGATAATAACATTTTTACTGCTTTAAATAATATTAATTTAAATTGTGTTTTAGGATATAAAAAAGATGGTAAATATACCTCATATCTAGATGAATATAATAAAAAGTAGAAAACGATATAATATTAGTAAGATAAATAGCAATTTATCGTTAGGATTAGAATTTATTGTGGAAGATATATTGTATGAAAAAGAAAATAGGTATTGGTATAGGAATATTGGTATATATAATATCCATTTGTCAAAAGTTTTCTCGGCATAATCAGAATATTATATTCTCCATAACAAAATTCTCTTATTTCTAAATTTTGAGAATTTAATTTTTAATTCTACAATATTTAACTTTTCATTTGAATAATTGAAAAAAATTAATATGTGAAAAAGAATAGCTTATTTAAAAAAATTGTGATATATTATAAACAGATATTAAAAAGTGATGACGGGTGTGGAAAGCCAAGAGCTATATAATTAAAGAGATTCATATTATGAATAAAGTAAGGTGGAACAGCGAATATTTATCGCCCTTACAGATTCATAATATGTTTTTTAATAGGAGGAGAATGTGAAAAAATGAAAAAAGATTTAAAAATGGAAGAATTAGTTAATATTTGTAAACAATATGGATTTATATTTCAAGGAAGTGAAATATATGGAGGTTTAGCAAATACTTGGGATTATGGACCTTTAGGAACTAGATTAAAAAATAATATTAAAGATTCATGGAGAAATTATTTTATAAGAAAACGAAGAAATGCCTATGAAATAGATGCCGATATTTTAATGAATCCTAAAGTTTGGGAAGCATCAGGCCATATAAGTTCATTTTCCGATCCATTAGTTGATTGTAAAGAATGTAAAACACGACATAGGGCAGATAACTTAATAGATAATTTTAATCCCGATGCTCATGCTGATGGGATGAGTAAACAACAAATGAATGAATATATAAAAAACAATAAAATACCTTGTCCTAAATGTGGAAAATCTAATTTTACGGAAATAAGAGATTTTAATTTAATGTTTGAAACGAATCGCGGCGTAATAAAAGATGATAAAAGTATTGTTTATTTAAGACCAGAAAATGCACAAGGGGAATATGTAAATTATTTGAATGTTAAAAGAACAACTAGAAGTCCTTTACCATTTGCTATAGGTCAAATTGGAAAGGCTTTTCGAAATGAGATAACACCAGGGAATTTTACTTTTAGAACAATAGAATTTGAACAAATGGAATATCAAATTTTTTGCACACCAGGTAAAGATGAAGAGATATATGAATATTTTAAAGAATATGCCAAAAAATATTTTATATCATTAGGGATACCTGAGAATAAATTAAGATTTCATGATCATGAAAAACTAGCACACTATGCAAAGAAAGCATGTGATATAGAGTATTTGTTTCCATTTGGTTGGGGAGAAATAAATGGTACTCATAATAGAACAGATTTTGATTTAACTCAACATCAAAAATTTTCGGGCGAATCGATGATGTATATGAATCCAGATAACAACGAGAAATATATTCCATATATAATTGAATCAACAGTTGGAGCTGATAGATTAACACTCGCGATTTTGTTTAATTCTTATTTTCAAGAAGAATTAGAAAATGGCGATGTAAGAGAAGTTATGAGGTTTAGTCCAAAATTAGCACCATATAAGGTTGCAATTTTACCTTTAATAAAAAAAGTACATGCTCAAAAAGCTCAAGAACTATTTGAAATATTAACTAATTACTTTGATGTTTCTTATGATGATGCAGGTTCTATTGGAAAAAGATATAGGAGACAGGACATTTATGGAACACCATTTTGTATAACAGTCGATAATGATACCTTAGAAAAAAATACGGTAACGATAAGAAATCGAGATACTATGAAACAAGAAACTATTAATATAGATGAGATAAAAAATTTCATTGAAAACAAGTTATAAAAAATCAAATATCTTTTGCTTCAATATACAAATATCTAGGTTTTAAAGGTAAAAAACACAATGATAATGATATTAGAGTATTTAGCGATAACATTAACAAATATTTAAAAGAGTGGGAATAATTTTACCATAAACTAGTGAGCATTTCCTTCGTTAATTTACATCTAAATGTATACATGGTATAATCTTTTCGTAGGTGGTTTTTATGTTAGAGTTTATAAATGTTAATTTATATATAAATGAGCAAGAATTATTTTCTAATTTAAATTTCAAAATAAATCCAAATGAAATCCATGTTTTTATGGGTAAAAATGGAGTTGGTAAAAGTAGTATTGCTAATGCAATTATGGGAAATAAAGCTTATAAAATAACTGGAGATATTTTATATAATGGTAAAAACATTAATAATTTAAGTATATATGAAAGAGCTAAAGAAGGTATTTATTTAATTAATCAATCTCCTATTGCAATAGAGGGTGTTACGAATGCCGAAATGTTAAGAGTAGCATTAGCGGAAAAAAATCAAGAAAGAGTAGATATTTTTAAATTTAATAAAGAATTAGAAGAGATTTGTCAAAAATTAGATTTAGATAAAAGTTTTATTCATAGGGAAATAAATGTGGGTTGTTCTGGTGGTGAGCGAAAAAAAATTGAACTTTTACATATGTGGATGTTAAAACCATCCTTAATAATTTTAGATGAAATTGATTCTGGTCTTGATGTAGATGCAATTAAAATAGTGGCAAACTCTATTAAAGAATATCATGAAAAATATCATCCTAGTATTATAATAATTACGCATTCCAATACTTTAATAAATACATTTTCTAATTATTATGTCCATCTTTTTGATGATAAAAAATTAATTAAATCTGGTGATAAAACTTTAGCCAAAGAAATATTAGAAAAAGGGTTTAAAGATTATCAAGACATGGCAAATGTTATAAGTGAGAATTAAGAATATGAATAAATTATTAGTAAGTGATATTATTGATTTAAGTAATGGGGTTTATGATTTAACATGTCAAAATAAAGAGTTAGAAATAAATATTTTGGGTGATGTAACTATTTATTTAATAAATACATCTTTGGAATTATTAAAAATAAATTTGAATAAAGAAAGTAATTTAACTGTATATCACTTAAATTTCCAAAATTTAAAAGATTTAAAAGTTGATGTATATCAAAATAATGATTCTAAAATTATATTTAATAGTACTTTTATTAATGATAAAAATAGAGATTTATTAATAAATAATTATATAAATGGGAATAATAATGTATCTAAACTTAATATTAGATGTATTTCGAAAAAAGATTTAGCGCAAGTAATTATTAATGTTTTTGTTAAATCTAATACTAAAAATAATATTGCTCTTGAAGATTTAAAAGGAATTAATAATGGTGGATTAATTCATATTGAACCAAATATAGTTGCTAGTTCAAATGAAGTAATAGCAAATCATTTAACTACAATTGGTGGTTTAAATAAAGATGAATTAAATTATTTATTAAGTAAAAAAATAAGTGAAGAAGAAAGTAAAAAATTATTATTAAATAGTTTTATTTATGGTAATATGGATGATTATATAAAAAAGGAATCGGGAGGTGAATAAATGCATAGAGAAGATTTTCCAATGTTAAAGCATGATTGGATTTATTTGGATAATGGCGCAACTAGTTTAAAACCACAAAGTGTTATTGATAAACAAGTAGATTATTATGAAAATTACAGTGCTAATGCTCATCGAGGAGATTATGATATTTCTTATAAAGTAGATTTAGAATATGAAAATGCACGTGATTTAGTTAAAGATTTTATCGGGGCCAAAAGAAAAGAAGAAATAGTTTTTACTTCCGGAACTACGGATTCTTTAAATTTGATTGTTAATGGTTTTTTCAGTAATTTATTAGAAAGTGGCGATGAAATATTAATAACTAAAACAGAACATGCTTCAAATGTTATGCCTTGGTTTAGAGTAGCAGGTCAAACGGGAGCTAAAATAAAATATATTCCTCTTGATGATAATTACTTTGTTACTTTAGAAAATGTCAAAAAAGCAATAACTGAACGAACTAAAGTAATAAGTTTAGCTGAAATAACTAATGTAATTGGAGATCACAGACCAATTAAAGAAATATGTACTTATGCTCATGAAAGAGATATTTTCGTAGTAGTAGATGGTGCTCAAAGTGTTCCTCATAAAAAAACTAATGTTAGTGATACCGATGTTGATTTCTTAGCATTTTCTGCTCATAAAATGTTGGGGCCAACAGGAGTTGGGATATTATATGCTAAATATGAATTAATGCAAAATATTGAACCAGTTAATTTAGGAGGAGGAATGAATGAATCTTTTGATTCCCCAGAGAAAATGGTTTTAAAAGATGTTCCAACTCGATTTGAAGCGGGAACTCCTAATATAGCGGGAGTAATCGGTTTAGGGGAAGCAGTTAAATATTTAGAAAAAATTGGAATGGATAATATAACTAAATATGAACATAATTTAAGAAATTATTTAATTGAAAAATTGGTGACTATTCCACATATTGATATCTTAAATTTAGAAGCTGATTCCGGAATAGTAGCATTTAATGTTGAAGGTGTTTTCTCCGAAGATGTAGCATATTATTTAAATAAATATGGTATTTGTGTAAGAGCAGGAAATCACTGTGCTAAACTTACTAAAGATGTAGTTGGAGTAACTAATTCGGTAAGAGTAAGCCTTTATTTTTATAATACAGAAACAGAAATTGATAATTTGGTAGAACTTTTAAAAGATAAAGATAAAATTATGAAGGAAATGATATAAGAAATGATGTGAACCAAAAATGGTAGACATCAATAAAAAGAACTTTGTATATGATTGATTGAATGAATTTGTACATTAAACAAAAGGAGATTAAAATAAATGGAGTACGAGGTAAGATTTTATTACGAAACAGGGGATTTAATTAATATTTTAGAGAATTTAAAAAAAGAGGTAAAATTAAAACAACAACTTAGAACTTATGAAAAAACAATTCAGTATAATCATTGTGATAAAAGATATAATTTCTATAGTCAAGAAATTGATGGGAGATTTAGGGTGAGAATATCACAAAATGATAATGAAACAAAATGTAAACTTAGTTGGAAAAGAAGATTAAAAAACACTATTGAAACCGAAGTAAATAAAGAAGAAGAAAAAGAGGTAAAAATTAATGCTACTGATATAGATAATTTTTTGTTTATAATAAGTAATGTTATGCATTTTACTATTGTGGAAAGTTACGAAAGATATAGAACGGTATTTGAAAATGATGATGTAGAAATATCTGTAGATGAGTACCCTTTTGGTTTATGTGTAGAAATAGAAAATAAAAGTACTACTAAAAATCCTGAGACTGTTGTTAAAGAATGGGTTAATCGAATTGGATTAAATATTAATGATGCATACAGATTGTCTTGGGATGATAAATATTTAGAGCTTTGTGAAGAGCAGGGAATAGAGAGATTTAATGAAGTAACTTTTGACAAACCAATGCCTTCTGTAAAAGAAAAAATTAATTAACAAAAAATAAGACAAATAAATTAATTTAAGTTTTAATTAAATTTATCTGGAATTGGTATTGTTTAACTGCGTTAAAAGATAAAGAAATATAAATAAAATTATAATTAGGCTAAGATATTAAATTATGTATCTTAGTCTTTTTGTTTTTTAATAATTTTTCTGTTGCAAAATATAAGTTACGCCTTGACAAATTGCAAAAAAATGGTAATATATTAAGCAAATTAAGGGGGATGTTTTATGAGTGACAAATATTTAGTCATTAACGCAGGAAGTTCATCATTGAAATTTTCTTTATATGATATGGGTGAAGTCAAAGAAATAGTTAATGGTTGTATTGAAAAAATAGGTGATAGTGATAGCTTTTATACTTTAAAATACGCTGGAAAAAAAGTGGAAAAAAGTAAAAGTATTAGTAACCATACTGAAGCACTTCGAACTATGATGCAAGAATTATTAGAAAATAAATTTATTAATGATATAAAAGAAATAAAAGGTGTTGGTCATCGGGTTTTACATGGTGGAGAATTCTATTCTCAATCAGTTTTAATTGATGAGGAAGTATTAGCTAATATCAAATTTTTAACTAAGTTAGGTCCTTTACATCATCCAAGTGAAATTGAAGGTATTACTATAATGCAAAATTTATTGCCTTCTGCTTGTCAAGTAGCGGTTTTTGATACGGCTTTTCATCAAACTATGCCTAAAGAAAATTATATGTATGCTGTACCTTATGAATGGTATAGTGAAAATGGAGTTAGAAAATATGGTTTTCACGGCACAAGTCATAAATATATAACAGAAGTTATGCAAGAAAAGTTAGGTAAAGAAGATGTTAATTTAATAATTTGCCATTTAGGTAGTGGGGCTAGTATGTGCTGTGTTAAATATGGTAAATGCTTAAATACCACGATGGGATTAACCCCTTTAGATGGTTTAATTATGGGAACAAGATGTGGCACAATTGATAGTTCAATTATTAATTATATTGCTGAAGAAAGAAATTTAAGTGTTAGTGAAATTAATACTATTTTAAATAAAAAAAGTGGTTTATTAGGAATTGCTTCTGAAAATGATTTTAGAGATTTAAATGAATTAGCTTCCAAAGGTAATGAAAGAGCTAAATTAGCTTTAAAAATGTTTCAAAATTCTATTATTAGATATATAGGGCAATATTATATGGAATTAAATGGAATGGTTGACGCTATAATATTTACTGCTGGAATTGGGGAAAATAATATTGATTTAAGAGCAGATATAGTTAATGCCATGTCAAATGCTTTAGATATTAAACTAGATGAAAATGTTAACAATGATATAGCTAGATTTAAGAAAAATCAAAGTGGAATGATTTCTACTCCTGATTCTAAAATTAAAGTTTTTGTCATTCCTACTAATGAAGAATATATGATTCTAAAAGATACTTATGAAATTAGTCAAAAACTTAAAAATAGTACAAGTAGAAAATTAACAAAAGGAAATTAACATGGAAAATAAAATAGATAATATTATCTTACCTAAAGATTATGTTTTAGAATATATTTCTGATACAATTAGTAGTGTAAGAGAAAAAGGTAGTGAAATATCTAATGCGAAATATCATCATAATACTAATTATGAAAATGCTGCATCTACTTGTAAATATGGGATTTTAACTTTAAAAGATTTAAATATTTATGGTCTAAGACATGATTCAGAAGAATTATTAAAAATTATGGCTGATAGTAGTTCTCATGTGAATGGCGATAATGCTGTTTCTTTAGCGGTCGTTGGTTTAAATGATTTATATGAAGACGAATTAGAATATGATCCTTTTTCACCAAATATGGTTGATTTTTTAGTAACAAGTGATTTAAAGGCCGGACGTTCTTCCATAAATTATGGTAATGAATTTTTATGTTATCATAGTATATCACCTGCTGACTTAAGAAGTCTTGATATTAGAATATTACAATTAATAAAAAAGCAAGGAAATAATATTGATATTGCTAAAATTCAAGATATTCTTCAAAAATATAATTATTTAGTAACTACAGCTTTAGAATTAAAAAGATTAAATAGAGAATTACCATTAAGAGAAATGTCAGAAAAAAGTATATTTGCTTTAGACTTAGATAAATTAAGTAAACAACCGAAATTGACTTTAAAAAAATAAATTTTTAAGGTTACATAAAACCTAGGAATGTATTAATTGACATTTAAAACATTCTGTGCTAATATAACCATTCAGTAGGAGATAATTATGGATAAACATAAAGTTACGAAAATTGAAAAATATCAAAAACTTTCAAATGAATCTTTAAGAAATTCCATTTGTAGTGCAGTTCTAATTTTTATCGGTATTGCTTTATTAACTCTTACAAAGATTAATCGAGAAACATATACGGATGCTCAAAAATTAATATTTAATTTAATGGGCCCATTATCTATTACTGGTGGTACCGCAATGTTAATTGATTCATTAATTAAAAAAAATAAATATGATAATAAAATAGAAGAACTACAAAACGATGAAGAGATTCCAAAATTAAAATAATGAAAATAGGAAGTTAATTTTAACTTCTTTTCTTTTTAAATATTGACACTTAATTAAATATGCGATAAATTATGAAGGAAAAGGAATTTTAATATGGATAAAGAATTGAGTAGAGAAATAATATTAGAACATTTTCAAAATCCAATCAATAAAGAAGAAATAGATGATAATAATTATCTAAAAGTAAATACAAGAAATCCTAATTGTATCGATAATTTAGATTTAAAAATATTAATTAAAAATGATGTTATTGAAGATATAAAATTTATGGGAGAAGCTTGTGCAATTTCCACGGCTTCAACCTCAATTATGATTAAAAATTTGATTGGTAAAACGATTAAAGAAGCAAAAGAATATATTGAAAATTTTTATAATATGTGTAATGAAGTTAATTATGATGCCAATAATTTAAATGAAGCCTTAGTTTTTCAAGATATATATAAACAAAATAATCGTAAACATTGTGCGTTATTACCTTATAAAGGTATATTGGAAGCGTTAAGAGAATATGAAAATAAATAAATTAACAATTATTTTAATTATCATTATTATTTTACTTCTTGGTTATATAGGTTATGATAAATTAATTAAAAATAATACTAATAAAGAGGATTATCAAAATGAAAAATTAGAATTAGTAGATGAAATAAATTTAGAATATCTAAATATTTATTTAACGAGTGATGGAATTTCGTATATTTCCCCAATTAATAAAGAAAAAATAGAAAGTATTAATGGTGGTGAAAATTTAAAACAAAGACTTAACACTTTATATGAAAGAGCGTTTTATTATGATATTTTTATCGATAATTTTAGATTAAAAGGTTTTAAAATTAATCTAGATAATAAAATAAAAAGTATTCGCAAAATAGAACAAGATGATAATATTTATATAATATTTATTAAAGAAAATAATACCATTGGGTTATTTAATTATGATGAATATTATAATTTTATGAATACGGAGGTTTATGATAATTATAAAAATATTGAAAATGTATTAGATGTAAAGGATAATAAAATTATTTATTTAGATGGAAGTAAAGAAAGCATTAATTTTGAAGAGTAAAGAGTTAAAAATAAGGAGATGGATATGACTATTTTTGAGTTGGAACAGACAAATTTACA
>CANQYF010000038.1 GCA_947628075.1 uncultured Bacilli bacterium
GAAAAAATTAATAGATATAAGTGTAATGGTGAAATAAAAGTAAAATTAGATATAACAAATGGTAGTATGGGAAGTGTCATCAAAAAAGATGATGCTTACTTGGTACTAGATGGAGGAAACATAACTGAGAAAATAGATTTATCAGAATTACAAAGTACAAATGGTGAAATAATAATACCAATTGAGATAAATGTAATAAGTGGAGATAGTAATACAATAAATGGTTATGTAAGTATAGAGAATAAAGATATAGAACAAAATTATTTAGCAGATAAAAAGATAAATGTCGAAATTGAGATGCAAAATTTAACATGTGATATAGGGATAAGTGAAACAGAAGAATACTTAAGAGAATATGATATAAATAAAACATTAAGTGAAACAAAAGATACTGGTTTACTTAGATATCAAGGAACATATGAAGAAGTAACAAATAATTATATATGTTTTGGGACATATTTCAAAAGTGAATGTACTCAAGATACCGATAAATATATGTATAGAATCATAGGAATAAATGAAGATGGTCAATTAAAGATAATTAAAAAAGAAGCTTTACCTCAAACTGAAATATGGCATAATAATTCATCTAAAGATCTATCTTGGCCAGAGAGTCAATTATATAAAAGGTTAAATGGGTTAGATGAAGGAAATAGCATATTCATAGGAACAGAATACTTACCAGAAGGATGGCTTACCAAAATAGCAGATACCTACAATTGGAATGAAATGGATGATAATATTAGCTATAAAGTAGATGCTAAAATAGGATTAATTACACGAAATGATTATCTGTATGTTATAAAAAATTCATCAGTGTTAGGTCATAATGGTGAAAGAGATGATGCACGTCTTTTAAGTTGGATGCATTTAAGTCACAATGATGATGATTATGAAGGCCTAAATGAATGGACAATGTCTGGTGGTCTTAAACATACAGATGGAGCGAGAGCAACGTCTATAAATTCAGTTGGAGGAACTTGTGGATGGTGTGATTATGTTCACCGTGCTTATAATTATTTACGTCCTGTATTTTATTTAGAAAGAGGAACAATGATTACATTAGGAACAGGTACACTTGCTGATCCGTTTATAATAAGCAAATAAAAATAGAGATAATCTCTATTTTAAAACATTTATAATAGCGGGTAATACCTGCTTTTTTCTTGATACTATGTTTTCTAAGAATTCACCTTGTTCTATATTAGAATTGAAAGCCTCTTTTAAAGTTTCTTTAGCGTTTTCATTAAATATAATAAATGAACCATTTTTAAAGATATCAGTTATACAAAGAAGCATTATGTCATAACCATAAGATGTACTTTCTCGATTTAAAAATCTTATATAACTTGCTTTTTGTTTTAATATAGCTTTAGAATTTAAAGTTGTTATTTGACTTATTGCAATAATTTTTTTATCAATATTGAAAGTCTTAAAGTCCATATAAATAATTTCTTTTAATGATTTAGATTTAACTACATCATTAGCTTTAAACATTTCAATAGCTAATTTTTCAGGATTTATATGTGTAATTTTAGTAAGTTCATTAAGTGTTTTTTCATCTTCTTTAGTAGTAGTTGGGCTTTTTAAAAGTAGAGTATCGGAAATAATACCCGAAATTAAAAGACTTGCAATATCTTCAGGAACTTTAATTTTATTCTCTTTAAATAATTGATAAACGATTGTACAAGTGCTACCTACAGTCATATTTCTAAAATTAATTGGTTCCATAGTGCCAATATTACCTAATTTATGATGGTCTACAATACCAATAATTTTTGCTTCTTCTAGTCCATCGACACTTTGAGCAATTTCATTATGATCTACTAAAATAACTTTTTTGGGATTAACATCTCTTAAATCTGATAATTTTATTAAGCCTAAACATTTATTAGCTTTATTAATGACAGGATAATAACTATGTCTTGTTTTATTAATAATATCATTAAAATCATTTACATCCATAGTTTCATTAACACAAATTAAATCTTTAGTATAACGATAGTTTTCAATATAATTAGCAAAACCAATGGTTAGTAACGTTTCATAAGAATCTTTATTAGTATAAATGATATTTACTTTATTTTTTCGGGCTATTTTTAAATGTTCTTCTTTTACTGTGCTTCCAAAAGTAACAATAATCATTTTAACTCCAAGCGTAACAGCATCTTCAATAACAGAATGTCTATTACCCACAATTAAAATACTTTTTTCATTTAAAATATCACCATTATGAAGAGTAGTACTACTAATACCTACATTTATTATTTCGCCTTCGATTTCATCATCAAATTTTAAAATCTTTTTTCCTTCAATAGTTTCTAAGATATGTTTATAACTTGTTTTAAGAGTTTTATTTTCTCCTAAAATTTGTTTTTTAGCAATATCTTTCATAGCAAATGCCCCTTTGAAGTTATCATTTTCATCTACAACAGGAATAGTACTCATATCGTCATTTTGCATAGAAAAAAAGGCATTATAAACAGACTCTTTATTACTTACTTTAAAATCTTTATGAAAATTAACATCTTTTATTTGTAATTTAACATCGTTTAATATTTCAGGGGTTGGTATTTTAAATTTTTTTAAAACATATTTAGTTTCTTCGTTGATATTTGAAAGAATTCTCGGCTCGGTATTTTCTCCAAGAGAATTTCTTAAATAAGACAAGCTAATAGCGCTACAAACACTATCAGTATCGGGATTTTTATGACCAAAAATATATATTGTATCCATTACGACAACCACCTTTGAAAAAATTATAACATATTTTTAATACATTTTGACAATTTTTTTAATATTTATTTGTTATATTATTTTTTGGGTGATTGAAATGAAAGTTAAAGTATTTGATGAAGAATGTGAAAGAGATCTAGAAAATAGTATTAATGAATTTTTGCAAAGAGATATTGATTTATTAGATATTAAATATCAAGTAGCAATTGCCATAAATGGAGAAGAACAATTATATTGCTTTAGTGCAATGATTATATATCATTAAAAAAACTCGCATACTTGCAAGTTTATAACATATACATATTGGAATTACTGGTATCAAAATCTTCGGAAGAAATAACATTCGCGTTATTTTCTAATTTAGATAAACGATAATCCATTCTATTTAATTGTCTTTCTATTTTAGCAAATCTACTTTCTATATCATTTACATTATTAGATGTGTTATAATTATTGGGAACAGGTCCTTGATAAAAATAATTACTAGCACTTTGAAAAGGCATTTGGGCTGGTACATTATTTTGGGTAGGGACATTCATATTAATGTTGGGATTGTATGCTTGATATGCACTTTCTGAAAAGAATGCGTTTCTAGTTTTTTTCATAATACCTCCTACAACATTATATGTTAAATTTAAGGAAGTGTTTTTATGCGAATGCGAAATCCTAAATATAAAGATGAAGTCATAAGTAAATGTCAATTTTTAATTAATGATACAATTACTTTTGCTAATGATAATCCAATTCATATTGAAATTGGGATGGGTAAAGGTAATTTTCTTTTAAATATGGCGATAAATAATCCTAATATTAACTTTATTGGTATTGAAAAATATGCTAGTGTGGCAAGTGTTGCTATTAATAAGATGATGTCATATAATTTGCCTAATTTAAGAGTTATAATTGGGGATGTTTCCAATTATTTAGAATTATTAAAAGGTAAAGTTAGTTTAATTTATTTGAATTTTTCTGACCCTTGGCCAAAAGCTCGTCATGAAAAAAGAAGATTAACTTCGCCAAATTTTTTAAATTTATATGATAATTTTTTTAAAGCTAAAAAAGAGATAATTATGAAAACGGATAATGATGATTTATTTTCCTATTCATTAGAAAAAATAAAAGAACATGGTTATAAAATTGAGAAAATAAGTTATGATTTACACCAAGAAAATATTTTTAATATTATGACTGAATATGAAGAAAAGTTTAGTAACCAAGGAATAAAAATAAAATATTTGCACGCTTCTAAATAAATTGATATAATTATTATAAATAAGGAGTAGAAATGAAAAAGAAGATATGGCTTTTACCATTATTAATTATCATTTTAGCAGGTTGTACTAATTTAAAAGATTTAAGTTATGATGATATATTAAATAATGTAATAGTAAAAAGTAAAAATATAAATACATATCGTAATGGTTATAATTTATATATTCCTAAAGGTATAAAAATTACGAAAGCCAAAGATAGTTATGTTATTCTTAGTAGTAGTAATGCTAATTATTATTTATATGTTGATTTAATTAGTTATGCTTCTAAAAAAGATTTTAATTATAATATAAAAAATGATATATATTATTCAAATACCATTAACTACAATGGACTTAAAGGTTATGTAGAAATTAATTTATGGGAAAATAATCAATATTTGATTGAAATTATGTATAATTATGCTAAAATAGAAGTGATGGTAGATAGTAGTGAGCTTAAAGAAGCACTCGTAAATGCAACCTTGATTTTGGCTAATATTCACTATGATGATATCATAATAAATAATTTAATAAATGATGATAATTTAAATTATACGGAAGAAATATTTGATATATTTAAAAATTCAGAAAATGTATCAAGTGACAATGATTAAGTAGGAAGGTTGGCCTTTAAGTATGAGTATAATGAAGAAATTAAAAGATATTTTATTTGAAGAGGAAGAGTACACAGAACCAATTAAAGTTCGAGAAAAAAATAAGGAAGAAGAAAAAGCCATTAAAATAGAAATACCCGAAGAAGATGAAACAGTAGACCTTAACAAAAATGTCAAAAGTGAAAGAGAAATTTTTACAAGTGTAAAAGAATTTGAAGAAGAAAATCCAATTAAAACGAAGATGGCTAAAGAACCAGAAAGAGTAGAAGTAAGAAAAGATATAAGAGAAAGTAATTCTTTTCAATTTCCTGATTTTGATGAAGAAGAATTTGCGAGCTCTATCTCAAGAACTAAACCAAGTAATAATGTTTTAGATTATGAAAGAAAAAAAGAAAAAAGAGATTATGGTCGTTATGAACGAGTTGAAAATCGTTATGAAGGAAGAGAAAGTGGCGAAAAGAAAAAATTTACGCCATCACCAATTATCTCTCCAGTTTATGGTATTTTAAATCAAGATTATAAGGCAGAAGACATAGTTAACAAAAAAACAGATGCATCTAATATCAATATAGAAGAAGTAAGAAAAAAGGCTTTTGAAACAAGAGTAAAAGAAGAAGTAACTCCAAAAACAACAGAAGAATCACTAGATCCAGTAGTTACTTTCTTTGAAGAAAAAGACAAAAATAATAAAGAAGAAGATTATCAAACAATTGATTCTTTATTAGCATCTTCAGCTGAAGAAATTCCTTTAGAGGATACTTTAGAAATTCCTAAAACAAATAATTTAGATGCCATTGAAGAAGAATTAGAAAAAATTGATCAAGAAACCAAAGAACAAAATCAAGATATAGATGATACTTTAACTGTAGAAGAAGAAAAAGATCCTTTAGATGAAACTTTAGATAGTGATTTATTTGAATTAATAGATTCTATGTATGATGAAAGAGAGGAGGGGTAAAAAAAATGGAATTTTTATCACAATTTTTACCTATAATAATTTATATTTTGTTAATAATAATAATAATTGTTGGTATAATTCTAGGTATTAAACTTATAATTACAATAGATAAAATTGAAAGTGTTGTTGATGACATTAATGAAAAAGTAGAAAAAGTTACACCACTTTTTAATGTAGTAGGAATGGTATCAGACAAAGTTACTAATATTGCTACTTCGGTAATGGAAACCCTAGAGAATATAATTAGTAGAGTGTTTTTAAGAAATAGAAATAATGAAATGGAGAGTGAAGAAGATGAGTAAAAAAACAAACTTTTTATTAGGGGCTGGAGTTGGTCTTGGCTTAGGATTGTTATTTGCTCCTAAAAGCGGAAAGGAAACAAGAGAGGATCTTAAAGCTGCTTTTGAAGATTTAGTAGAAAAAGCTAAAGAAATCGATGTAGAAGAAGTTAAGAACGCTATTATTGTTAAGACAAGAGAATTAGAAAATACAATTAAAGAATTAGACAAAGAAACTGCTAAACAAATGATAATAGACAAATCTAACGAAGTAAAAATTAAAGCTCAAGAATTAGTAGAATTAGCTGTAGAAAAAGGAACACCTGTTATTGAAAAAACAGCTAAACAAGTAAAAACTAAGACTGCTGAAATTTTAAAAAATGCTGCATCTAAATTAGAAGAAAAACCAGCTAGTACTAAGCAAAATAAAAAAGGCACTAAAACTGCTAAAACTGCATCTTAATAAAAATAGTTAAATTTGTGTTGATAACTTATGAGTTATCAACATTTTTTTTGGAAATAAACATATAATTTTTTAGGTGGAAAATGAAGAAATTAATTTGGTTCATTATTTTATTAATACCTTTTAAAGTATATGGCATTAGTGCTTCAAGTGCAATTGCCATGGATTTAGATACGGGAAGGATCTTATATGGATATAATTTAGATAATAAAAGATTAATAGCGAGCACAACTAAAATAATGACGGCGATCATAGCTATTGAACATGGTAATCTAGATGAAGTTGTTAAAGTATCAGATATTATTTATAAAGCTTATGGATCTTCCATCTATATTGAAGTAGGAGAAGAAATTACTTTAAGAGATTTACTTTATGGTTTACTACTTCGAAGTGGTAATGATGCTGCCCTCGTAATTGCGGAGACTATTTCGGGAAGTAAAGAAGAATTTGTATACTTAATGAATGAATATGCTAATAATTTGGAAATGAAGAATACAGTATTTTATAACCCTCATGGTTTAGAGGAAAATGATGGAAGTGGTAATACTTCTACGGTAGTAGATATGGCTAAATTAACTAAATATGCGATGGAAAATAGTACTTTTAGAGATATATTTAAAACTAAAGAACATAAGGTAAAAACTAATTATAAAAGTTATGTTTGGCATAATAAAAATAAATTATTAAATGAAGAATATATTACCGGTGGAAAAACTGGTTTTACGGAAAAAGCAAGACGGACTTTAGTATCAACAGGTAGTAAAAATGATATAAATGTAGTAGTAGTAACCTTAAATGATCCTGATGATTGGCGTGATCACCGTAATTTATATAATAGTGTTTTTTCTTCATATAAAAAATATTTAGTTATTAATAAGAAAAAATTTAAAGTAAAAGATGATACATATTATGAAGATGGTGAGTTATTTGTTAAAAATGATTATAGTATAGCTTTAAAAAAGGAAGAATTAAAAAGTGTTAATCTTAATATAAATTTAATGAAGTTAAAAAACTATAATAATGACGATATCGTGGGTTATGTAGAAGTTAAAATAAAAGATGAAATTTATCATAAAGAACCAATTTATATTAAAATAACTGAAGAAAAAGAAAACTTAAATTGGTGGCAAAAGCTGAAAAGGTGGGTTTTTAATTGGTAGGATATATATGGGCAGTTTTAATAGGAATTGGTATAATATATGCATTTTTTAGTGGTAATTTAAATGTTATTAACGAAAGTATTTTAACTAATGCCACAGAAGCTTTAGATTTAATTTTAAATTTATTACCAATTATTGTCTTATGGACAGGAATTTTAAAAATAGCCGAAGAAAGTGGACTTTTAGAAAAGTTTGCTAACTTTTTAAATCCTATTCTTCATAAGTTATTTCCTGATGTTCCTAAAGAGAATAAAGCCTTAGGTTATATATCTTCTAATATTGCGGCGAATATGTTAGGACTTGGTAGTGCTGCTACTCCCGCGGGACTAAAAGCCATGAATGAATTACAAAAATTAAATAAAGAAAAGGATACCGCATCTCCTCCAATGATTACATTTTTAATATTGAATACAGCGGGTGTTACCTTAATCCCTACTACTATTTTAGCCTTAAGAGTAGCATATAAATCCGCTTCTCCCAGTGAAATAATTTTGCCAGCAATTCTGGCTACATTACTATCATCTATCGCGGGACTTACTTTAGATTTTTTTATTAGAAAGAGAAATCAAAAATGGAAATAATGTCAAAAATTATCTTACCTTTATTTGTTTTAATTATCATTTTTTATGGTGTTAAAAAAAAGGTAAATGTCTATGATACTTTTTTAGAAGGAGCAAAAGAGGGGTTAATTACAACTTTTAATATTTTTCCCGCTGTTATTGCGATGATATTTGCCATAAATATTTTTTTAGATAGTAATGTTTTAGTGTTTATTATAAATCTATTAAAGCCTTTAATTGGTAATATTTCTTTACCAATGGAAATCATTCCTATGGCTATTTTAAGGCCAATATCTGGGACAGCATCTCTAGCTATAATGAATGATATATTTATGAATTTTGGACCTGATTCTTTTGTAGGTAGATTTGCCTCAATTTTACAAGGATGTACAGATACAACTATCTATGTTATTGCTCTTTATTTTGGTAGTATTAAAATAACTAAAATAAAACATGCTTTATGGGGCGGTTTATTTGCTGATTTATTTGGTATTATAAGTGCAATTATTTTAACAAATCTTTTCTTTTAAATTAATTTTTGCTATACTTTATTTGCTGGTGATTTTATGGAAAGATTGCAAAAGGTTATTGCCAATAGTGGATATACTTCAAGAAGAAAAGCCGAAGAACTTATTATTAATAATCATGTTAAAGTAAATGATGAAATTATTAATACTTTAGGTTATAAAGTAAATAAAGATGATTTAATTTCCATAGATGGTAATATTATAGAAAAAAATTTAAAAAAAGAATATTATGTTATAAATAAACCAAGAGAAGTTTTATGTAGCGTAAGTGATGATAAAAATCGTAAATGTATAACTAATTATATTAAAACAGATACTAGATTATACCCAGTTGGGCGTCTTGATTATGATACAATAGGTTTAGTTATATTAACAAATGATGGTGATTTTGCTAATATTTTAATGCACCCTAAAAATAAGATTCTTAAAACTTATGTTGCTAAAATTAATGGTATTTTAAAAGAAGAAGATTTTGCTCAAATGCGAAAAGGCATTTTGATTGATAATAGAAAATTAATAATTGATCATGTTAAAGTTAAAAAAATAGATAAAAATAAAAATACTTCTTTAGTTGAAGTTACAATTCATGAGGGTAGAAATCACATTATTAAAAAATTATTTGCTTCTTTACATTATGATGTTTTAAAATTAACAAGAATTAAACTGGGAAATATTTCTTTAGGAACTTTACAAAGTGGGGAATATCGCCCTTTAACTAAGAATGAAATTAATGAATTTTTAATTAAGAAATAAAAAAACAGCTTTAAGCTGCTTCTAAATCATCTAATTCATTGTGTTTATGGCAACAACTTTCACCATCACAGTTTTCACAAGCACAATCTTTTTCAGATGTCTCATCTTCAACACTTTCGACGTAACTTATGGCACTAGTTGGGCAAGATGATATGGCATTATGTGCTTCATCGCTTTCTATATTTTCATCACTTATAACATGTGATAAACCGTCATCATCAAAATCAAAATGTTCACCATCAATTGCTACACAAGCTCCACAACCAATACAAGCATCTTTATTAACAAATAATTTCTTCATCGTATCCTCCTTCATTAATTATATAAAAAATATTTTATAAAAGCAATTTTAAGTGTTATTATTGACAATAAATTTAAAAAAAAATATTGTCAATAAAAGTCATATTATGATTTAAAAAAACTATGATATATGTTATTATTATGCTA
>CANQYF010000039.1 GCA_947628075.1 uncultured Bacilli bacterium
AAATTTTTTAGGATAATAATCGAATAATTCTTTTTGGGTTTTAAAAACATTTATAATACTCATAGAAATATTATATCGCTAATGCCTCGAAGAGGCATTAGCGATAAAAGAATTGATTTATCATATTCTTTTATCTTTTTTTATGATATTTTTGTGATAATTCTTGCCAAAGGATAACTAATTGTATACAATAATCTTTGGGAAAGCGAGAAACTATGGAAAACGTTTATAATTTTTTAGATAAATTGTTAAAAAATAATGATTCCTTAGTAATAGGGGTATCTGGAGGACCAGACTCTATGTGTCTTTTAAATATTCTAATTTCTTATAAAGATAAGTTAAATTTAAAAATTATATGTGCTCACGTTAACCATGGTTTAAGGAAAGAAAGTGAAGAAGAAGCAGAATTTGTTAAAGATTTTTGTCAAAAAAATAATATTATATTTGAATACTTAAAGATTAATAAATATACTAAAAATAAATTTAGTGAAGAAGAAGCTCGTAAAAAGAGATATAGTTTTTTTGACGAGTTAATAGAAAAATATCGGGCAAATTATCTCATGACAGCTCATCATGGAAATGATTTGGAAGAAACGATATTAATGCGTTTAGTAAGAGGAAGTAATCTTAAAGGTTATATAGGTATTCCTCTTATAAGTGAGAATACTCAATATAAAATAATAAGACCTCTTTTATTTCTTAATAAAAAAGGAATTATAGAATATTTAAATAAAAATAATATTAATTATGTCGAAGATTTATCTAATGATTCTTTAAAATATACTCGTAACAGGTTTAGAAAACATATGTTACCATTTTTAGAAAAAGAAGATAAAAATGTTCATATTAAGTTTTTAAAGTATAGTAAAGAATTACAGGATTATCATAATTATATATGTAGAATAATAGATCCAATTATTGAGAATAATTATAAAAATAATAGAATTAATATTGAATATTTAAAAAAAGAAGATGAATTTATTCAAAGAAAAATAATTGAAAGAATAATTGAATTAATTCAGAAGGATGAAATATTAAATATTAGTGATAAACAATTAGATAATATTTTAAAATTAATAAAAAATTCTAAAAATAGAATAATAAATTTAAGTGATAATTTTATTGCCAGAGTTAGTTATAATTATTTATATATTGAGAAAAATATTAATGATTGTGATTATCTATATGAATTTGATAAAAGCATAACTATTTTAGATAAATATAGAATAGAAGAAATTAGTAATACTAATGATAAAAGTAATAATGTCATAAGACTTAATAAGAAAGAAATTTCTTTGCCACTTATGATAAGGCCATTTAAAAAAGGCGATAAAATAAAAGTAAAAAATTTAAATGGTACTAAAAAAGTAAGTGATATTTTTATAAATTCCAAATTAGATTTAAAAAAAAGAAAAGAATATCCATTACTTGTTGATAGCCAAAATAATGTAATTTGGATACCAGGAATAAAAAAATCAACATTTGATAAGGAAATTTTAGAAA
This sequence comes from uncultured Bacilli bacterium, assembly GCA_947628075.1. Classification (GTDB taxonomy): domain Bacteria; phylum Bacillota_I; class Bacilli_A; order RF39; family UBA660; genus SIG200. The sequence goes on from CANQYF010000039.1 coordinate 1,504, forward strand.
AGTATGATATAATACTTAAGTATACGGAGGAAAAAGATGAACAGAGAAAATAATAAATTAAAAAATAGTTTCCCTTATTTAATTCTTTTAGGGGTAATTATAGTAATATTAATTGTTATTCAATTTGAAGGATCAGTAGTTAATAAATTATCAACTGGAGAATTGATACAAGAATTAAAAGAAAATAACGTTACTGAATTAACTATTACCCCTAATAGTAATGAATCAGTATATTATGTAGAAGGAAAACTAGAAGGTTATAAAGAAAGCGAAAGTTTTAAAACTAAGATAATTGCAGAAGAAATGTCAATTATTACTGAATATGTTACAGAAAATAATATTAAAGAATATGATACAAATAGTGATCCTGGCAGTAGTGCATTTCTTTATATTTTAGTCAATGTCTTACCATTTGTAATTATTGTAGTATTTGGATATTTCTTAGTTAAAAAATTAGCTATGTCTAATAAAAATTCAGTTGATTTTGGTCGTAGTAGAGCCAGACTTTCAACCGATAGTGATAAGAAGAGCTTTAAAGATGTAGCGGGACTTACTGAAGAAAAACAAGAAGTAGAAGAATTAATTGACTTTTTAAGAAATCCTAAGAAATTCCAAAAATTAGGAGCAAGAATACCAAAAGGAGTTTTATTAGTAGGGCCTCCAGGAACTGGTAAAACATTACTTGCCAAGGCAGTTGCTGGTGAAGCTAATGTACCATTCTTTTATATAAGTGGATCTGACTTTGTTGAATTATTTGTAGGTGTTGGAGCATCTCGTGTCAGAGACATGTTTAAGGAAGCCAAAAGAAGTGCTCCATGTTTAATATTTATTGATGAAATAGATGCTGTTGGACGTCAAAGAGGTACTGGCTTAGGTGGAGGCCACGATGAACGTGAACAAACATTAAATCAATTACTTACTGAGATGGATGGTTTTGGCGAAAATGAAGGAATTATTATAATTGCAGCCACTAATAGACCAGATGTTTTAGACCCAGCCTTACTTCGTCCAGGTAGATTTGATAGACAAGTTACCATTAATTTACCTGATGCTAATGCCAGAGAAGAAATTTTAAAAGTTCATGCTAAAAATAAAATACTTGATAGTTCCGTAAACTTAAATAATTTAAGCTTAAGAACGCCAGGTTTTAGTGGAGCCGATTTGGAAAATCTATTAAATGAAGCGGCATTACTTGCTGTTCGTAGAAATAAACCGGCTATATCAATGGATGAAATTGATGAAGCTACAGATAGAGTATTAATGGGGCCAGCCAAAACATCTAGAAAAATTACTGATAAAGAGAAAAAATTGGTATCATTACATGAAGCTGGTCATGCTGTAATTGGTATAAAGTTAGAAGACGCTAATGAAGTTCATAAAATAACCATTATACCAAGAGGTATGGCTGGTGGTTATACAATGATGCTTCCAAAAGAAGAAAAAATGGTTGTGGCTACAAAAAGAGAATTATTAGCGCAAATAACCGGACTTTTAGGTGGAAGAGTTTCTGAAGAAGTTTTCTTAAATGAAGTATCTACCGGAGCATCTGATGACTTTAAAAAAGCCACTAATATCGCAAGGAGCATGGTAACTGAATATGGTATGAGCGATCTTGGACCAATGCAATATGAAGAACAAAGTGGCAGTGTCTTTTTAGGAAGAGATTATGGTAAAACGAAAAACTTTAGTGATCAAGTAGCATTAGAAATTGATAGAGAAACAAGAAAGATTATCGAAGAATGTTATGAGAAAGCAAAAGAAATAATTGAAAATAATAAAGGATTAATTACTTTATTAAGTGAAGCTTTAATGAAATATGAAACCTTAACTAAAGAACAAATTGAATATATTGTTGAAAATGGTGACATTAATTTTAAAGTTGAAAAAAAGAAAGAAGAAAAAGAAGAAACTTTTGAAGAATTAAAAGAACAAGCAAAAGAATTAAAAATAAAAGGCTATTCTAAAATGAATAAAGAAGAATTAGAAGATGCCATTAAAGGAAAGGAAGAATAAGATGTTAGAAACTATATTATTAATTATTTCCGTTTTATTAATAGCCATTGTATTATTACAAGGTAATAAAGCAACAGACTCTGCCGGAATAATTACAGGTGGTAATCAAGAATTATTCCAAAACATGAAAGAACGCGGAGCAGAATTATTTATTAGTAGACTTACATTGATATTAGGATTATTATTCTTTATAATTTCATACATTATCTTCTTAACAGCTTAAAGTGCTTCGGCACTTTTTCTTTTGGCTTAATATTTACATCAAAATTTAAATAATATTCACAAAGAAAAATAATTATGTTATAATTTACTATAGTAGAGCATAGTGTTACGATTTCTGCACATTATATTAAAGGTAGCACTAGAGTGGAAGGGATTAAGTTATATGAAGAATCAGAAGAGGATAATTATAACTATATTACTAGTAGTAGAAGTAATAAGTATATTTTTAACATGGAAATCATATAATGCAGGTAAAATATTAGAAGATAAAGTTGAGAATAATGTTACAAATGATCATTTTGCTTTTTATATAAAAGAAAATGGCGTATATAAAGAACAAACAGGTAGTACATTTCCAGCGGGATATCACATAAATAAAAATATGACAGTTTGTGTTGATGAAAATCAAGAAAAGCTTAATGATATACCAATTCAAATGGATATTAATGGTAGTATAACAGTTACGAGTAATAAAACTGCATATTGTACATTTTATTTAATTAAAAGCACAACAGGTAGTTATATAATAGATGAAATGCCAAAGGGCTTAAAAAAGACTACAAATCCTGATGATGATCTTGAATATCGTTTTTCAGGAGACAGTTATACAGACGTTAATAATTATATTTGTTTTGGTACATCTAATAGATCAGATTGTATTGGAGAAGAAGAAAAATATATGTATCGTATAATAGGTGTAGATAGAGAGGGCAGAGTAAAATTATTAAAAGATTCATCAATTGGTAAATATTCATGGAATGATGATGCTTCTTCTGATGCAATTTGGGGTAAAAATGATGGCTATGCTGAAGCGTCATTATCATCTTATTTAAATGATGAATGGATAAATACACTGTCTATCTGGGTAGATTATATCGATGATAATAAATGGAACACTGGGTATGTCGCACGTCCTTCTGATTATAATGATAGTTCTACTATTACCGGCATTGCGGCCCGTATAATGAAAAATGAAAAAGGCGGTATTTTAAAACCTGATGCTAAAATAGGGTTAATTAATCCAAGCGATTTTTAATATGCCAAGGACATTAATGGAAATACTAATTGCCTATATAATTTAGAAAGTTATGTATGTAAAAGTTGGATGAATTTGGAAGACGCATGGACAATTAGTCGTGTTGATGGGGTCTTTTCTAGTAACCAATACCGTGCTTGGCATGTAGTAGAAGCCTCGATAGTTCTAAGTGACCACACTATTTCATATAATGATGATAATGTTTATCCTGTCTTTTATCTAAAAAATGATTTATCTATTTCTGATTCTGGAAATGGAGCATATAATGATCCATTTATAATTTCTGAATAACATACGAAGAGAGTAATCTCTTCTTTTTTATATCTAGGTGTGTTATAATAAGCGTGTGATTAAAATGAAGAATAAAGGTTTTACTTTAATAGAAATTATTGTTGTAATTGGAATTATGGGAGTAATTGCTTCAATAATAACAATTAGTCTTACGGGGACACTTAATTCTACTAAAAAGGACGAGTGTGATAACTTTGTTAAAGAGATTGAAGAGGCTGCATGTGCATATGCTAGTTTAAATAATAAAAAAATAACTTGTGATAATAATAAATGTGAAGATATCCCTTTAAGCCTTTTAGTAGAGGAAGGGTTAATTATAAGTGAAACAGATAAATGTACACAAAAAAATTTAGATTTAGAGGCAACAGTAAGTGTTGAATGGAATAGTAAAGGGGATAAAATATGTACATACAATGGAGACAAAGATTATGAAAGATAAGATAATTGAGTATTTAGATGTTTTAGATAAAGCCAAAAGTTTAGAAGATATTTGTAACTATGTCAAAGGTAATGAAGAAGATGTAGAAAAAGAATTAAATAATCTTATTAAAAGTGGCATTGTTCATGAAACAAAAAAGAAAAAATATATATTAATGAAATATTGTAAATCATTACATGTTGGTAAAATAGATGTAGCTAGAAATGGTTATGCTTTTTTAGTTCAAAATGATAATAGCGAAGATATCTTTATTGCCAAAGATAATTTAAATGGTGCTATTGAAGGGGATACAGCCTTAGTTGATTTATATTCTAATAGAGGGAAATTAGAGGGAAAAGTTTTAAAAATTTTAGATAGAAGTGTTAATAGATTAGTTGGAGAAATTCTTTATGTTAATAATGTACCAACTTTAATATTAGATGATAAAAAATTAAATATTGAAGTAAAGTTAAATAATCCATTTAAAAATTTAGTTGATGGTCATAAAGTTTTAGTAGAATTAAATGAACAAATAGATGATAAAGTATTTACTGGAACAATAGTTAAAATAATTGGTCATAAAAATGATCCAGATATCGATATATTAAGTATTGCTTATAAACATAATATTGAACTAGAATTTAGTGAAGAAGTCCAAGAAGAGGTCAAAAAAATACCAGAAGAAGTTTTGGAAAAAGACAAAGTAGGAAGAGTAGATCTTACTAATGAATTAATATTTACGATTGATGGCGATGATACCAAAGATATAGATGATGCGATTAGTTTAAAAAAATATACTGATTATTATGAACTTGGTGTGCATATTGCTGATGTAAGTTATTATGTAAGACCAGGAACAAATTTATATAATACTGCTTATGAAAGAGGAACCTCAACTTATTTAGCAGATAAAGTTTTACCTATGCTTCCTCATGAACTATCTAATGGTATTTGTTCTTTAAACTCAGGTGTAGAGAGACTTTCTATAAGTGTTGTAATGCAAATTAATAAAGAAGGAAATATAAAGAGTTATGATATATTCCCATCTATAATTAAAAGTAGAAAGCAAATGACTTATAAATGTGTTAATAGTATTTTAGAAGAGGATATTACACCTCCAGGTTATGAGAAATTTCAAGATAATTTAAAAGAAATGAATGAACTTGCAAATATTTTAAGAAAGAAAAAAATCCAAAATGGTTATATTGAATTTGATATTCCTGAGCCTAAAATTATTCAAGATGAAAATGGCAAATGTATTGATATTTTAAAAAAAGAACAACATACTGGTGAAAAATTAATTGAAGATTTTATGATTGCGGCGAATGAATGTGTGGCGACTCATATTTATAATATGTCTTTACCATTTATTTACCGGGTACATGGAATGCCTAAACCAGAAAAAATAACAGAATTTCTTAATTTATTAAAAATACTTAATATTAATATAGATACTAGAGGGTTAGATTCATCTAGTAAAGGTATGCAACAAATTTTAATAAAATTAAAAGATTATCCTGAATATACTATTTTATCTAGTTTACTTTTAAGAAGTATGCAAAAAGCTATTTATAGTCCTAATAATATTGGTCACTTTGGGTTAGCATTAAAAAATTATACTCATTTTACTTCTCCAATTAGAAGATTTCCAGATACTACAGTGCATCAACTTTTAAGAACATATTTATTTAATAAAGAAATTAATAATGAAACCATTAATTATTATCAAAAAGTATTAGAGGATATTGCTCTTCATTCATCAGAAAGAGAACAAGCATCTGTTGAAGCGGAAAGAGAAGTTGATGATATGAAAATGGCTGAATATATGGAAAGTCATATTGGGGAGGATTATAAAGGTATCATAACAACTGTTACCAATTATGGCTTTTATGTTATATTACCTAATTTAGTAGAAGGTATGGTCCATATTAGTACTTTAGATGGGTATTTTACTTATGTTCCTGAATTATTAGCTTTAGTAGGTAATGATAAAAAGACAATGTATAGATTGGGAATGGAAGTAGAAATAGAAGTAACTAATGCGAGTAAAGAAACTGGACTTATAGATTTTGAGGTAATTAAAGATGGAAATATATAATAAAAAAGCAAAATTTGATTATTTTATAGAAAGTGAAATTGAAGCAGGAATTTCTTTGGTAGGAACAGAAATAAAATCACTAAGAAAAGGATCTGCTGATTTAAAAGATACATATATTAGGATTAAAAATAATGAAGCATTTATAATTAATATGTATATTGCTAAATATGAAGAGGGTAATATTTTTAATCATGATGAAAGAAGAGAAAGAAAGCTTTTACTTCATAAAAAGGAAATTAAGAAATTAGAAGAATTAGCCAAAAAAGAGGGATATACTTTAGTACCTTTAAAAGCCTATTTAAAGAAAGATAAAGTTAAAATAAGCGTAGGCATCTGTAAGGGTAAGAAGAATTATGATAAAAGAGAAAGTATAAAAGAAAAGGATATTAAAAGATTAGAAGAAAGAGGGTAAATAATGAAAAGCTTTTGGCGTCAAAATAAGAAATATTTAGTTATTGAAAGTATTATTTTATTACTTATAGTAGTATTATTAATTCTCTTTGTTGGGTTTAAAAATAAGTCGGAGGAATCACCTAAAACTAACAATCAACCTAATGTTACAGATAAAGATATAGATAAAGAAATTTCTATAATTAACGTTAATAGTAAATCAAGGCCCATTGCAGTAATGATAAATAATGCTAGTGATGCTCGCCCTTATCAAAAGGGATTACAAAAAGCTTATATCGTTTATGAAATGATTAATTATATTGATGGTACGACCAGATTTTTAGCTCTTTTTAAAGATCAAAATATTGAAGAAATTGGCCCCATTAGAAGTGCGAGACATTATCATTTAGATTATGCTTTAGAAAATGATGCTATTTTTGTTCATTGGGGTTATAGTCCTTTAGCGCAAAGTGATATAAAATCATTAAAAATTAATAATATAAATGGGCTTACTTATGGATCTAATGCAAATAAAGATAATATTAAATCTAATTATTATTTTTGGACTGCGGAAATACCTGGTGTTAATATATCCCATCGTCGATTTACTAGTAGTGAACTAATAAATAAAGCAATTAGTAAATTAAAATATAATACTGAAACCGAAATAGATAATTTATTTAATTATTCAGTACAAACCATAAATAATAAAGATGCTGATAATACAGTATCTGCCTCTAAAGTAGAAATTTATTACTCTAAAGATAATTATGTAACTTATAATTATGATGAAAAGACTCATAGTTATTTAAGAAGTGTTAAAGGTGTTAGTCATAAAGATGCTTTAACTAACGAACAATTAAAAGTTACTAATATTATTACTTATCAAATAAAAAATAATACTATAAGTGGCGATACAGCTAGTCGTCAAGAATTACAAAATATTGGTGGTGGAGATGGTTATTATATTACAAATGGTTATGCAACAAAGATAAAATGGGAGAAAGAATGCCGATCATGCCAAACAAAATATAGTTATTTAGATGGCAAAGAAATAACTTTAAATGATGGTAATACTTTTATTCAAATTCAACCAATGAAAGAAAAATTAGAAATATCATAATTTAATAAAAAGATAATATATTTATTAGTAGGAGGATACAATGGAAAAAATTGTTCAATTTATTGGTGAAAATTATGCATGGTTTTTAACTATAACTATTATATTGTTATTTGCTTTAATCGGTTATATTTATGATACCAAAAGAAGTAAAAATGATTTAATGAAAAAATCAGAAGAAGAATTAGACGCTACCTCTTTAGAAAAAATCATAGAGAATAGTGAATTTCAAACAGATCTAGAGCAAAAAAGTTTAAATGATATGGTTGATAGATCTAAAAATATAAATCCGGAAACAAAAAGTGTTGAGTTATTAGATGAAAGCCCGGTAAATAATCCATCTAACAATACTGAAAATAATATTAACCCAGAATAAGCTCAAATGAAAAGATAAATTTCAGAAAAGTTAAAAAAAAGTGAAATGTAAGAGAAAATGGTAGTTTTTAAGAGAAA
>CANQYF010000040.1 GCA_947628075.1 uncultured Bacilli bacterium
GAGTAATGAAAGTCCCCTGGTATTTTTTGATATAATCTAATTAATTTAATTAATAAAGTTTTCATAAATTAATCAATTTTAATGGTTGATGCATATTTTTTATATTAGGCTATTATTGGGCTTTTTAATTATTTATCTTTGCTAAAAACCATTAAAAATGGCATATTTCCTCCTTTAATCGTTAATATATCAAAATTAAATATCAATGTCAAGAAATAATAATCTTGTATTATTTTATATTTAATGATAAAATATATTCATAAATTGTCCTATAGCCAAGTGGTAAGGCAGTGGACTCTGACTCCACGAGCGTTAGTTCGAACCTAACTAGGACAACCAAATTGACTTAAAGAACCTTAGGTTCTTTTTATTATAGAAAAAAAATACTTAAAGGTATTTCTTTAAAACCTCTAAATATTTTTCTTGCATTCCAACATATCTATCAATTAAATGCTCAACTTCATTGTCGACCTTTTTATTATTAAGAATTTTTCTTCCTTCAATTATCCCCATGTTCGTGCCTTGTACTAGTAATTCGGCAATTTTTGAATTACTTGTATCAGACATTGTTTTCATTTCAATTCCTGAATAAGTCATAGCCTTTGTCATTGCACTTGTTGAATGTGGTTTTCCTTCATTATATTTAGGATAGATTTTTTCAATATCTTTATTGATATTTTGATAAGTTTGATATTGTTTTTCTAAAATATCTTTAAAACTTTCATCTTCAACTTTTTCTAAGATAAAGTGAATTGCATCCATCCCCATACAACTTCCCTTATGAATTTCATCTAAAGCATTTATATTTTCTTCCATTTTTATCACCATTTATATAATGGTTTATTTTAAAATTTTTATACAATTTTTATTAACAATATATTCTATATTAATTTCTAGCTGCTCCATCTACTTGTAAAATTACTCCTGTTATATAACTTGCCATAGGACTTGCTAAGAATAGAAAAGCATTTGCAATATCACGTGGTTCCCCTATTCTTCCTAATGGAATTGTTTTAATAAGTGGTTCAATCATTTCTTTAGGTAAATTTGCTACCATATCAGTTTTCGTTATTCCAGGTGCAACCGCATTTACTCTGATATTAAATGGGGCAAGTTCACGAGCTAATGATTTAGTAAGTCCATTTACCGCAAACTTAGATGCAGGATATCCAACACCTGATGGTTGTCCATAGATACTTACCATAGAACTTGTATTTAAAATTACTCCTTCTTTTTCTTCTTTCATAAAGGGAACAACAGCCTTAGTTACATTAAACATCGCATTAACATTTAAATCCATAATTTTTGAAAAATCTTCACTTGTTGTCTCTTCAATCTTTTTATTAGCAGACATACCTGCATTATTAATTAAAATATCTATATGATGATATTTATCATGAATTTCCTTAATAACTTTTTCTATTTCTGAAAAATTATTTAAATCTGGATAATATCCACCTACTTCATAACCTAATTCTTTTAATTCACTTACTGATTTATCAACTGTTTCCTTTCTTGAACCAAATAAAATTACTTTAGCGCCTTCTTCTAAAAAGGCTTTTACTGTTTCAAAGCCAATTCCCCTTGTTCCTCCTGTTACAATTGTAACTTTTCCTTCTAAATTTAACATAAAATATTCCTCCTTTTTTATTAATTATTTATATTATGGTTTTAAAGCCGTAATTGGAACTACATAAATTCCATCTGGCCTTTTAACAACAGCATCAAATAATCCTACAATTATACACATAAACTTTGGTTTAACTTCAGCAACTTCATAAAATTTTTTTAAACTATCTGCTGCTTCCTCTTCTTTATTAGAACCAAGTTTTATTTCAAATGCTCCATATTCACCATCTGAAATTTCTATAATTGCATCAACTTCTAAGCCTGTTTTATTTTCATGATAATGATAAAGTCTTCCCCCAATTGCCTCTGCATATATTCTTAAATCTCTTTCACATAATGCTTCAAAATAAAGTCCAAAAGTATTTAAATCATACATTAATTTTTCAGGTGTTATATTTAAAATAGCACACCCTAAAGATGGATCTGTAAAATGTCTCTTAGGTAATTTTCCAATATTAGCTCGTGATCTTATTTTATAACTAAAAGTTTCTTGATTTTCAATTAAATGTAATCTATCTAAAACATTTAAATAATCTGCAACTGTATTTCTACTAATATTCTTTTCTTCTTTAGAATCATCTAAAGAAATATCTGATTCTAAAGTTGAATTAGGTGTAATTGCAGTTTCGTTTCTTGCCAAAGACCTAAGTAACATTCGCATTTTCGATTTATTTCGAACAATATCATCGACTTCATTAATATCTTTATCTAAAACGGCTTCAACATAACTATTAGTTATCTTTATTGCTTCATTCCAACTTAAATCTATTGCTTCTGGCCAGCCACCTCGAACAATTAATTCAGCAAGTTTTATAAGTTCCATCTTTTTAGTTCTCTTATTTTCAACTTTATTGTTAAATAAATCTCGTAAAGATACATCTCCTGTTGAATCTCCTGACTCATATAAAGACATGGTATACATTTTCATTTTACAAATTCTACCTGCTCCACTATGACTAGGTTGATTTTTTTTAGGGGTTGCAGAACCAGTTAAGATATATTTTCCTTTTTCTTTATCTTGGTCACATTTAAATCTTACGGCATCCCATATTGCGGGAACCTCTTGCCATTCATCAATGGTTTCAGGAAATTCTCGATTTAAAACTAAATTAACATCCATTTCCGCAAGATGCTTTTCTCTAAAATCATCTTCTGAATTATTTAAATAAGTAACACTATTAGAATGATTCAAAGCTGTCCATGTTTTTCCACACCATTTTGGTCCTTCAAGATAAATTGCTCCAAATATTTTTAAATTATCATTAATTTCTTTATCAATTAATCTTTCTCGGTACCCTTCTTTTCTTAAACTCACTTTAATCTTCCTTTCTGCAATATTATAATATCATAAAACTAATCATAAAGCAAGCCCATTGTGCAATTTTTCCAGATTTCATTGTGCAACTTTTCCGGATTTTGTTGTGCATTTATTCCAACATTATTTCTTTTTAAATTCTAAAATTTTACCTTTACTATCATCTTCACACTTACTATAATTATCTAAAACAATATTTGATATAATTTGTTTTACATTATTATAAAGCATTCTATCTATAAAACTTGTTTTTAAAACATCTTCATAAAAATTAATATCTAAACTACTTATAATATCATTTGCTATATGAGAATTAACTATATCATACTTAATTATTTTATCTATTATACCTAATTTAACACCAATATAATATATTAAACTTGTTTCATCAAACATACAATCTGCCTCTATTCTTTCCATATACTCATGAACCTTAATAAACATTAAATCATATTTAGATTTTTCAATTTTTAAATTATATAACTCCCAATTATCCTTAATTTTTTCTATTTTCTTAGATAAAAACTTCAATAACTTAATATTTTTACTTAAATAATCTGCTAACATAGAATCATAAATACTAATAAAATTTATTAAATAATTATTAATACCAACTTTATTTAACTCTTCCTTACTATTAAACTCTTGATGCAACATTTTTTCTAAATTTATATTATTATCAGAAAAGATTGATTTTATCATCATTTTAGCATAAAAATCTAACACTATTTTACTTTTACTATAAGAATCAAATATAACTAAAAAACCTAAGCCAATGGAATCATTATTAGTAGTTATTTTTCCCATTTCTATTTCTAATCTTTTATTATTATAAATTGTATTTAAAATCATTTTATATTCTTGATATTTCTTTATATCTTTCTTATTAGTAAATGTTAACATCATAATAGCAAGTTCACATCTATTTAATTCATCACAACTATTTTCTAAATAATAATCTGCAACTTTACATATAAAATCAATTTCATTTTTATATTTCATAATAATATATTTAACAAAGTCATAATCTTTCTTAATATCATCGCAACATAAATCGTACAAATCCATATTCTTAATCCCCCTTATATTAAATCTTTAATTTTCTTTACAAACTCAGGTTGTCTTAATTTTCTTAAAGCTCTAATAATTATTTGCTTAATTTTTTCTCTTGAAATATTATATTCATTTGCAAGTTCATCTAAAGTATGATAATTTCCATTTACTAAACCAAATCTTTTTATAATTATTTCTTTTTGAAATTCATCTAAACTAGAACTTTCTCTTAAAATTTCAACAATTCTTTCGAAATAACATCTATCTATTAAGGTATCTGTAAAATCAGCATAACTAATCTTATCAATATCTATTCTTAAATATTCTAATCCATTACTTATTAACATATATTTTAATTTTAATAATTTAGTTTTAGATAACGTAATATCATCTATCTTTAAAGATTTTATAATTGCTTTAAATAATTCTAAAAGGTAATAATTATTTTCTTTTAAACAATCAAGTAATTTATAATAATCAAGATTAGAATCTTTACTAGTTAAATCAAGATATTTAATTAATAAATCTATAAAAGTATTTAAATCAATAGTTCCAAGAGAATATTTAACTATATTTAATTTTTTCATAAGTTCCTTATAAAAGTTTGAATCAAATATATCTTTAAAACTATTAATTTTAAGTAAACAACCAGAATCTATTTTATCTATAAAAATTTCATTACAAGTACTTATAATATCTGAAATATCATAAGAAGAACTAGTTAAATGAATTAAACCACTATCTAAAATAAAGTTTAAAACTATATATAAAGTACTTAATATTAAATTATCTCTTATTTTTCTTTTTGAATCTTTATTTTCTGAATTAATTAATTTAAGATATAAACTTCTTGCCTCAAGAAAACTAATTTTAGGATAACTTTCTATTACTTTACTCCATTCTTTTAATTCTTGATTAAACATTTTTATCTCCTAACTAATTCTTTAGTTTTAACATATCTTTTACTTGTAATAATTCCAAAGTAAGTATCATTTAAAGTATCATAACTTATTTCTATATCATCATTTAATCTTTTAAATATATTTTTCAAGATAGTTAATTTATCTTTTTTATCTTTATCTAAATTAGAACCATATACTCCTAAACAGATATTTAATCCCATATTATGTAAGGAAATTAAATTATTTAAAGTTAAAATACTATAAGGATTATGAGTTAGAATAAGTTCACTATCTAAATAATATATTTTATTATCTCTTAATACTAATGGAATATCTTTTACAATTATATTACTATTTTGTAGTCCTAGGGAACTTGCAAAAGGTGAAATAATAGTAACTAAATTAGTTCCTATAGTATCATACTTTCCTTTATCTAATTCAACTATTAAATTTCTATCAAGTATATCTAAGTATTTTAAATATTCTCCATATAATCTTGTTTGTTTTTGTAAAATAGAAAGCCAATTAAAAAAATCTAAATCAGTAAATATGTTTTGCTTTGAATAACTTTTACCTAAAGCCTTACAAAACTGTTCATATAAACATAATAAATAGTTTAAATTCATTATAATTCCCCCTTTGCTTTTAAAAGCACTTGTATTATACACTAAAATATGATATAATTAAAATACATATTTCTTATATATGATATAACTATTAGTTATAGAAAGGAATTAAATATGAATATAAATTTAGAATTATATAAAACATTTTATTATGTTGCTAAAAATGGAAGTGTTTCAAGAGCAGCTAATGAACTTTTAATAAGTCAACCAGCTATTAGTAAATCTATTAAAACTTTGGAAGATAGTCTCGATACTAAATTATTTATAAGAAAACGAGATGGGGTTACTTTAACTGAGGCTGGTTTAACTATCTTTGATAAAATTAAAGGGGCTATAGAATTAATAGAATCAGCTGAAGAAGATATTAAGGCTTTAACTAATTTAGAATTTGGTAGTATTAATATCGGTGCTAGTAAAACTATAATTCATGAATACTTAATGCCTTATATTAAAAAATTTCATCAATATTATCCTAATATTAATATTAGAATTTATACTGATAAAACTGAAGAATTAGTAAAAAAGGTTAAGTTAGGATTAGTTGATATTATATTTACTAATATGCCTTATGATTTTCCTAAAGATTTTGAAAGTATTAAAATAATGGAATTGCATGATTGTTTAGTTGCTAATGAAAGTTTTAATTATTTAAAAAATAAAAAAATTACTAAAGAAGAGTTAGAAAAATTACCTCTTTTAGTTTTAACTAAAGGAGCAACAACAAGAATCAGATTTGATGATTATGCTAAAGAAAATAACCTTAAGATAAATCCGGAAATGGAATTTGGTAGTAATACTTTAATTAAAGAATTTACAGAAGCGGGCTTTGGAATTGGCTTACTTACTAGAGAACATGTTAAAGAAGAGTTAGAATCTAATAAATTATTTGAATTAAATATTACTATTCCTTTAAAAGAAAAGTATCTTGGTATGACTTATGATTCTTCTAAAAAGAATAATATTGTTATTAAAAGTTTTAAAAATTTAATTAAAAATAACACTAGTAAATAAACTAATGTTATTTTTTTGGACCACCATTATGTTTATCATAATCCATTTGGCGAATTTGCTCTAGACAATCTCGTAAATTGGCTTCAATTGCTCCTACATTTCCAAATGAAGAGGCAATATTAACAAAAGCCTTTAGTAAAGCATCTATGCTATAATCTGCACAATAGGTCCCTCCAACAACAAACCCTCCAGAATTAGGACTGACATTCGATAATAGATAACGATATTTTTCTAAGGTTTGTAAAGTTCGAGCATTTTTAGGCATAATTCTTTCGCCAATTGCACTTAAGTTGGTTTTAGGAATCCATGATTCTTGAGTAAAATTTGGAGTCATTCCTTTGAAAATAAAATCTGAAGTTTGATTAGTTTTTCTTAATGCGTCTAAATTTTCATCAACAGAAAAGTTAGAGTTTGGCATAACTTGGTTAATTGCTGATGTATTAAACCTAGTTGGAGTAATAGATATTCTTCTTACATCACCAGGTAAAAATGAATTAGGATTAATTGAAACAATTAAAGAAGTAGCATGGAAGAAATCGCCACGTATAAAGGCATTTGTTTTTAAAATTATTTTTTCCCAAGGAAGCATTTCATACTTTTTACCAGTTGCAGTATCATAAACCAAGCCTTGATTTTCTATTATTTCCATTTTTTTATCATAAATAATTTTTTCTAACACTGTTAAAGCATTATCATTTACTCTTAAACTAAGAGTTCTTAGAGTTCTTTGAGGAAGGTCAATTGCTTTAGGAATACCTAAAATATGTGGAATATTACTTGGATCAAATCGATAATCCATCATTTCGCCATTACTTAGATATACCATTGCTGGTTTTGAAATGTTACTATAGAAACTTTGATACATTTTATAACATAATTCAAGATTTGATATAACTATTCCAATTATATATTTACTTATTTCAGATGGTAAACTATTAAAACTTTGACGTAAAATATCTTCAAGTGATGTAGTAGGATAATTTCTTGCTAACATTTCTTCAAGAGATGGAGTTACATAATCTCTTGCTAACATAGTTCTATCTGTTCTAATAAAGTCTCCATTTCTATTTCTAAAAGGTATTGTACTATTACTTTTTGTGCCAAAGTATCTTGTTTGATTATGCAATAAAATATATTCATCTGAATTTAAATCCTCAGTTAAAACTTGACCATCAAACCTGCGATTAAATCCTGTTGGAATTTTTTCATTATGAGTTTGTTGTCTCGTTATATTTTTACCACTTACATGCTCAATTAAATCAATTAAGACCTTATCAGATAATACTAAATTATTTTCTATCTCTCTTTTCTTTTGTTCAATTATTCTTAAGGCTTTATTTTTATCTTCTGGGTTTAAATCACTTAGTATATCAGTTGCAATTTGAGAAGGATCTCTAGTTAAAAGAGCAACTAAAAGTGGAGCTTTATACATATAATTGCAAACAACATCAAGATAAATTTCTAATTCTTGGTCATCCTGAGCCTCCGATAACAATTGACTATAATTTAACTCTTTCTTTTTAGTTGAAAATTGAACACAACTTTTAATAATAATATTTTCTAATTCAGAAAGTTTTTCTTGAATTTCTAATATTTCATATAAAATATCTCTTTTCTTAAGTAATTCTTCTTTTTGATTCTTAATTTCTTTTAATTCCAATTCAACATTATTAACATCAATTAAAGAATTTACTTGTAATCTTTCTATAATATACCAGGCTAAATATAAATCATCTTTTATTTTCATTAAATCAAGTAATTTATTTTTTGTTTCTTTTAATTTTTCACTTAATAATTCCGAATCTTTATCATCATCTTCAAGTAAAATTTCTATTTTTTCTTTCAATAAAGTTATTTCTTTTTCTATTTCGTGTTCATATTCTTTATTTTCTTTAATATCTAATAAACTAGGATATTCTTTTTGTAATCTTGCTAATTCTTTAAGTAATTCTTTATTTTCTTCTTCTAATTCTAAAGAAATTATTTTTTCTTCATATTTTTTTATTTCTTCTAAATATTTTTTTATATCTTTTATATCCTTTATTTCCTTTAAGATATCAATATCACTTTCAGATTTTAGAGTTTCTATTCTATCAGATAACTCTTTATATTCTTGCAAATGTTTCCGAACTACATCTAAGTCCATTAGTATCACTTCCATCTATTTATATTTCTGTAATAATTTTACCATATATTTTAGTTTTCAACAATACTTCATTTTGAAAGAGTTTTACGAAATAATCGTACAGCTGGTAAAGTAGATGCTTTATAAAAAATTCAACAGCATTAGCATTTTCAACTGTCCGTTTTTTTGGGACACTTGATTTCCTCTTGTGCTAAACAATTTATATAAGTCTTAATATTTCTTTAGTATCTAATCTTTTCATTTTTTAGACTTCATTTTTAGTTGTCCGCTTTTTCCGGACAACTGACTACATTTTGTAGTCACATCAATCAACTTTTTTTCAATTTATTTTTTTAAGCAGACCATTTTTT
>CANQYF010000041.1 GCA_947628075.1 uncultured Bacilli bacterium
AACCATTTTCACATTCATCATAATAAATTGTTTCATTTAAACCTTTTAATTTTATTTCATTCATTTTGATCACCATTTGACTCTTGAATATAAACCGTGTTTAAAGCTAAACTTTTACCACATTTATTTAAATCATTTAAAGTTACATTTTTAATCTTTAAAATTCTCTCCTCAATTAAAGGCAAGGCATCAAAATAATTAAAAACATAATTATTTAAAATAGAAATATTATTATCACTACCCATTTTTAAAGAGAAAACTAAATTTTTCTTGGCATCATTTAATAATTCTTCCGTGTAGTCACCTTTAATCATTTCATTAATACTTTTAGTAATTAACTTCTCTGCTAACTTAACATTTTCTTTATCTAAAGATACTTCAATTATTAAAAGCTCATCATATTTTAAATATAAACTTCTTACGCCATAACATAAAGAATTATCAGTCCGCAATTTTTTATATAATTTAGAAGTTATACCTCCCGACCCAAGAATATAATTGAAAACATGAAAAGTTGTATCTTTTAACTCTTTATCCAGATTTTTGATATTATAAATCATAACTAAAGTACTTTGAATAAAATTAGATTTTTCTTTTACTCTAAGGGCTTTTTTACGTGTTATATTATCTACTAAAAGATTAGGCTTATGTAATTTAATAACCCGATTCTTAAAGTTATCTTTAATTATTTGCACTGCTTCATCCATATTAAGGTTACCAATTAAAAATATATCACAATTAGAATGATTAAATAAATCTTGATAAGCTTCATATAAATTTTGAGGCGTAATTTTATCAATATCTTGTTCTTCCCCGATTACTTTAAAAGAACTAGGAGAATTACTATCCATCTTCTTTAAAGCGTTTAATATGGCTAATTTATCAGAAGATTCTTTTACACTTTTTATCTCTTCAATTATTCTTCTTTTAATAATATTGAAATTAGTTAAATCAAATTCATTATTTTTAACTCGTGGATTATTGATAATTTCAAATGGTAATTTTAAAACTTCATTTAAATAATTAGATTCATTTATATAACTATGATTAATAAATTCTAATATAAAAGAGGTTGTAAATAAATTGCCAACTTTATTGGTAATTCCAAAGAATGAGGCTTTATATAATTCTTCTAATCTAATAGCGATATCTTTTCTTCGGGTAAATTTTTTGGAGCAATCAGTTAATAAATCAGCTAAAAAAGTGAAAGTTGGCATTTTTTCTTTCTCTACTTCTCTACTAAAAATAATTTCCATCCTCACTGTTTTAAATTTATCTGTTTTAATAGTATGGATATTATATGAATTACAATTGAATCTTCTATATTCCATGAGTCACCTCTAATTTTATTATAGCACAAAATAAAATAATTATGAGAATTAACCATAATTATTTTATCTTGGCATACTCTCTTAACATGTAATCATCAGTCATGCCCGCAATATAATCTATAACTATTCTTTCATTAGTATTTTTTTGGTATTCTTTACTCATTTGATTTAAATAACCATTATAAATTACAGAATCTTTATTTTTTGTTTCTAAATCATTTAAATATTTAGCAAATAACTTTGTAAACATAACTTTTAATTGTTCTAATTCTTCTTTACTATAAGCTTTGACATAAATATTATCATAATTAAATTTTTTTAATCTAACAATAGCGTTATATATTTTATCACTTAGTTTAATATAATCTTGATCAAGACTATTATTAATTACATCATTTATTAAAGTATTTACTATTTCCTTATTAGAAGTTCCTAATACTTCTTTTATCTCTTTTGGAATATCTTCTAATTTAATTAGATTTAATCTAATTGCATCTTCAATATCTTTACCTAAATAGGCAATCATATCACTAATACGTACTACACAACCTTCTAAAGTCATTGGCTTTAATAAAGAAAGTTCTTCTTTATCATAATAAGATTTTTCATATTCAGCTAAAAAGTCTTCTTTACTTTTAGAAGTAGGATGATATTCTCCTAAGGGAAGTTCACCATTATGACACATAATCGCATCTAATACAGGAATTGTAATATTTGCTCCTTGACCATAATTTTCAATATTCATAAGAATTCTAACACTTTGAATATTATGATTAAAATAGCCTTCATGATGTTTTAAACTTAATTCATTTAGAATAGATTCACCAACATGACCAAAAGGGGTATGCCCTAAATCATGGCCTAAAGAAGCAGCTTCAATCAAATCTTCATTTAAATTTAAAGCTCTACCTATAGTTCTAGCTATTTTACTAACAAATTGAACATGAGTCATTCTTCTACATAAATGATCATTAGCAGCATGAGTAAAAACTTGAGTTTTATCTAAATATCTAGTATAGGCTAAAGTATAAATAATTCTATCAATATCACGATAAAAAGTTGGGCGAAAATCTTCTTCATCAGGTTTTAATCTTATTCCTTTTTCATAGGGACATGCAAATTTACTTAAATTATTTATTTGCATTCTTTTTTTCAATTCACTATTGTTCATTTTTAACTTCTTCAAAACGATATTCTTGTTTTACATCAGGATATTTATTTTTATCCACTTTTGATAAAAACATATCGTAATCTCTCGCCCATTTTAACTCATCTCCATACAATGCTTTATAAATAACTATTTTACGATATGAATCTGAATTATTTGACTCTGAATCATATACAACATCAAGTACTTGATATAAATTACCTTTAAAATGTCTATAAATTCCACCTATTTTTACTTCTCGCATGATAACCTCCAAATAAAATTTTAGCATAATAACAAGCTTTTTTCCACTTTTATAAAATTTATTTAAGAAAAAAAGACCTAAATTAATAGGTCCTTGATTACGCTACTGCTTCTTCATCATCATTAGCTAAGAATTTTTCTTCCAAAACTTCACTAGCGTCATCATCTAATAGTTCTTTTTCTAGTTCAAGTTCAATATCACTATATTGTTTAGCTCCAGTACCAGCTGGAATTAATTTACCTATAATAACATTTTCTTTTAAACCAACTAAACTATCAACTTTACCACGCATAGCAGCATCAGTTAAAACTCTTGTTGTTTCTTGGAATGAAGCCGCAGATAAGAAGCTTTCTGTTTCTAGAGATGATTTTGTAATTCCAAGCATTATTGGGTTACCTTTTGCAGGTACACCACCTTTTAGAATAACTGGTTTATTACCATCAGCAAATTCTCTTAAACTAACAGTTAAACCTTCAACAAAATCAGTATCGCCAGCATCAATTATTCTTACTTTATTAATCATTCTCTTAACGATAATTTCAATATGTTTATCATTGATATCAACACCTTGTAATTTATAAACATTTTGAATTTCTTTTAAGATATATTCTTGCGCTGTAAGAGGGTCAGTAACCGCTAATAACTCTTTTGGTGAAATAACACCTTCAGTAAGTTTATCACCAGCTTTTACTTCATCGCCTACTTCAACACGAAGCTTCATATTATAGTTTGTAACATGTTCTTTAACACCAGATGCATTTTCTATTACAATATTATATTTGCCACCTTGTTCTTCAATATTAATTACTTTACCAGTAATTTCAGCAATAGTGGCTTTAAATTTAGGTACTCTTGCTTCAAATAATTCTTCTACCCGAGGTAAACCTTGTGTAATATCATCGCCACCAGCAACACCACCAGTATGGAAAGTACGCATGGTAAGTTGGGTACCTGGTTCACCAATTGATTGAGCAGCCATTATACCAACTGCTTCGCCTGTTTCAACTAAATTACCTGTTGCTAAGTTACGTCCATAACATTTTTGACATACACCATTAACAGTTTTACATGTTAGAACACTTCTTATTTCTACTCTTGTAATACCAGCTTTCTTAATTTTAGAAACAATATTTTCTGTAATCATTTCACCAGCTTCAAGAATAGTTTCTTTAGTTTCAGGATTTATAATTTTTTTAGAAGCAAATCTTCCTAAAATTCTTTCATCAAGTGATTCAATAACTGAACCATCTTTATCATTAATTAAATCGTATACAACAACACCTTGCATTGAGCCACAATCATGTTCTTTAACAATGATATCTTGAGCTACATCAACAAGTCTTCTTGTTAAATATCCAGAGTCGGCAGTACGAAGGGCTGTATCAGCTGATCCTTTTCTTGAACCATGAGTTGATAAGAAGAATTCAGAAACTGATAAACCTTCCATAAAGCATGATGTAATTGGAATTTCAACAGTGGTACCATCTGGTTTAGCCATTAAACCACGCATACCAGCAAGTTGTGTAAAGTTCGAAATCTTACCACGAGCTCCACTATTCATCATCATAAATATTGGATTAGTAAAGTTATCTTTGGAAATTTCGGCTAAAGCATCTTTTACTTTATCAGTAGCTTCACTCCAAATTTGAATTACACCATTATATCTTTCAGCTTCCGTAATAAGTCCTTTTTGATATTGTTTATTAATTTTATCAACCCGACTTTTAGCTTCTTTAATAATAGCTTCTTTCGCATCACTTCTAACAACATCTGCGGCAGAAACAGTAATACCTGCAACAGTTGAATATTTAAAGCCTTGATCTTTTAATTTATCTAGCATAACAGATGTTTCAGTTGTTTTATATCTTTTAAACACTTGAGCAATTATTTGACCTAAAGTCTTTTGAATAAATGGACTAACAAGTGGCATATTTTTGATTGCTTCTTCTAGATTAGTTCCCATTTCTAAGAAATATTTACTTGGAGTTATTCCTTCAATATTTTCTTTAGTACCTTCATTTAAATATGGGAAAGTATCAGGAAGTATTTCATTAAATTTAATTTTTCCAACTGTAGTCACTAAATATTTATTTTGTTGTTCTTCCGTAAATAATTTATGTTTAAATGACTTAACTGGAATTGCAATTCTTGTATGAAGAGATAATTCTCTTCTTTCATAAGCCATTAAAGCTTCATTACAATCTTTATAAGCTTTTCCTTCATTATTACCGCCAGCTTCTTCCATAGTTAAATAACAATTTCCTAAAACCATGTCTTGGCTTGGGGTAACAATTGGTTTTCCATCTTTTGGATTTAAAATATTATTTGCTCCTAACATCAAAATACGAGCTTCAGCTTTCGCTTCTTCTGATAAAGGAACGTGAACAGCCATTTGGTCACCATCGAAATCGGCATTAAATGCAGTACAAACAAGTGGGTGTAAACGAATTGCTTTACCACCAACAAGTTTTGGCTCAAATGCTTGAATACCAAGTCTATGTAGAGTTGGAGCTCTATTTAACATTACTGGATATTCGGTAATAACATCTTCTACTACATCCCAAACACTTTCATCACGAGCCTCAATTAATTTTTTCGCCCCTTTAATATTGTGAGCAAGACCTCTTTCTACTAAACCATGAATTACATGTGGTTTAAATAGTTCAATGGCCATTTCTTTAGGAAGACCACATTGATACATCTTTAAGTTTGGTCCAACAACGATAACGGAACGACCAGAATAATCAACTCTCTTACCTAAAAGATTTTGACGGAAACGTCCTTGTTTACCTTTTAACATACTTGATAAACTCTTAAGTGGACGATTAGAAGCTGCCGTTATACTACGACCACGACGACCATTATCAAATAATGAATCAACTGCCTCTTGAAGCATACGTTTTTCATTTTGAACAATTATAGTTGGAGCTCCTAATTCAAGTAATTTCTTTAATCTATTATTACGGTTAATAATTCTTCTATATAAATCATTTAAATCAGATGTAGCAAAACGACCACCATCAAGTTGAATCATTGGTCTTAATTCTGGTGGAATAACTGGAAGAACGGTTAATACCATCCATTCTGGTTTATTACCAGATTCTTGGAATGCTACTAAAGCATCTAATCTTTTTACTAAACGAATTCTTTTTTGACTAGTTGCGTCTTCTAATTCTTTTCTAACTTCAGCAATTTCTTTATCTAAATCTACTCTTTTTAATAGTTCTTGAATGGCTTCAGCACCCATTCCTACTTTAAAAGCATTACCATATTTTTCGTAATAAGCACGATATTCTTTATCAGATAAAGTTTGTTTTTCTTCTAATGGAACATTTCCAGGATCAATAACTACATAACTAACAAAATATAATACTTCCTCTAAATCTCTTGGACTCATATCAAGAACTAAGCCCATTTTAGATGGAACACCTTTAAAGAACCAAATGTGAGAACAAGGTGCAGCAAGTTCGATATGTCCCATTCTTTCACGTCTTACTTTAGAACGTGTAACTTCTACACCACATCTGTCGCAAACCACATTTTTATATCTTAATCTTTTATATTTACCACATGAACATTCAAAATCTTTTGTTGGTCCAAATATTTTTTCACAGAATAATCCATCTCTTTCAGGTTTTAGAGTACGATAATTAATAGTTTCTGGTTTTTTTACTTCACCATATGACCAACTACGAATTTTTTCTGGAGATGCTATACTAATTTTTATACCTTTAAATTTACTTACATCTATCATTATTCCACCTCAATATCTTCTAGTGAATCAGGAAATTCTAAGTCGTCTAGAGGAATATCATCTTCCTCTTCTTCACTTGCTAGAACTTCTTCGGTAAATGGCTCTTCATTGGTATCACCACTAGGATCTGGAAGTTCTATTTCTTCAATTCTAAATGTATCTTCACTATCATCCTCTTCTTCAAGGTCTTTAAATTCTAATACATTATCATCATTATCTATAACTTGAACATCTAAACCTAAAGCTTGGAATTCTTTAACAAGTACTCTGAATGATTCTGGTACACCAGCTTGGTTAACAAGTTTACCTTTAACTAAAGCTTCATAAACTTTAACCCGACCAATTATATCATCAGCTTTAACTGTTAATATTTCTTGTAATACATGAGCAGCACCATAAGCATATAATGCCCAAACTTCCATTTCACCAAATCTTTGACCACCAAATTGAGCTTTACCACCTAAAGGTTGTTGGGTAACAAGTGAGTATGGTCCAGTTGCCCGAGCATGTAATTTATCATCAACCATGTGATGTAATTTAACCATATACATTACTCCAACTGAGATTCTTTGATCAAATGGTTCACCAGTTCGACCATTATATAAAACTGTCTTACCATCTGGCTCCATTCCCGCTTCAGCCATTTCTTCTTGAATATCTTCCCAAGAAGCTGAATCAAATACTGGCGTAGCATAATGAACACCTAATTTTTTACCAGCCATTCCTAAATGTAATTCTAGAATTTGACCGATGTTCATACGAGATGGAACACCTAATGGATTAAGCATTACATCAACTGGTCTTCCATCTGGTAAATATGGCATATCTTCTTCTGGTAAAACTAGAGAGATAACACCTTTGTTACCATGACGACCAGACATTTTATCACCGATTTGAATTTTTCTTTTTTGAATTATATAAACACGAATTACTTTTGAAACACCAGCTGGAAGTTCATCAGAGTTTTCTTTAGTATAAACTTTAACATCATGAACAACACCACCAGCACCATGTTCAACACGTAAACTTGTATCTCTTACTTCACGAGTCTTTTCACCAAATATTGCATGTAATAATTTTTCTTCACTTGTAAGTTCTTGTACACCTTTTGGTGTTACTTTACCAACAAGAATATCGCCTTCTTTAACTTCAGTACCGATTTTAACAATACCATCAGCATCTAAGTTTTTACGAGCATCTTCACCAACATTTGGAATATCTCTTGTAATTTCTTCTGGACCTAATTTTGTATCACGACAATCAATATCATAGTGATCAATATGTAAAGATGTATAAACATCATCTTTAACTAATCTTTCATTTAATATTACAGCATCTTCATAGTTATAACCATTATAAGTCATGAACGCAACTGTCATATTTTTACCTAAAGCAAGTTCACCTTTTTCTGTAGAAGGTCCATCTGCTATAACTTGACCTTTATGAACTTTATCTCCCTTTTTAACAAGAGGATGATGATTAATTGAACTAGATGCATTACTTCTTTCAAAATTAGCTAAATGATAAGTATCTTCACCATCTTTTACTTTAACTACTATTTTTAAACCATCAGCATATTCAACTACACCTGGGGCTTTACAAACAACAGTAGACCCAGAATCACGAGCTGCAATCCATTCAACACCTGTTCCTACAATTGGAGCTTCACT
>CANQYF010000042.1 GCA_947628075.1 uncultured Bacilli bacterium
TTTACTTTCGGCTTTTAATCCTCTTTACTAAAATTTTTCATGTCTTTATCCTGTCCTTTATTCTGCTTTATTTAAGCCATATTTTTTATTAAATTTTTCAATGTTACCAGTTTTTTTAGATTTTCCTTGGGTACCGGTATAGAATGGATGACATTCACTACATACTTCAACATGAATTTCATCTTTAACACTTTTTGTGTTAAATGTAGCACCACAAGCACACTTTACTACTGCATCTTTCATTTCTGGATGAATATTTGCTTTCATTTTTTCTCTCCCTTCGCCATACTTAAATTTAAGTATAGAAACTTTTCGTTCTTTAGTATTATATCATAAAATATAAATACTGCAAGAATTTTACATATTACTTGTATCAATAAAGTTAATATTTAATTTTTGACATTCTTTTTCTATAGTTTTACTAATCTCTTTTAACTTTTCTAAAACATCTAATAATTCAGTATCACTTTTTTTATAAGTCCAAGCGTTTTGGGATTCATATTTTCTAATAATATTTAACTTTTCGTTGATATTAACATTGGGATACCCTAAATAATATATTTCCCATTTATCTTTATCAATATATTTATCTATATCACTGGGCATAATATGAGCAGAATCAATAATAAATTTTTCTTCTGTCCCTTCAATTATATGGATAACTCTAGATAATAATAAAGCTAATTTTTCACTGCTTTCTTTATTCATTAAAACATTACTAGTTATTCCGGTTTCAGGAAAGTTATATTTTAATGAAGAAGCAAAATAATCTAAAGGTATATGATTATAAGAATCTTTTCCTTTTAGCTTTTTCGCAAATGTTGATTTTCCTGATTTTGCTACTCCCCCAATAAAAATGTTCTTCTTCAACTTCATTTTCCTTTCAGCTCTTTGATTTTAGCATAAATATTCTAGAAAATCAAAGGGAATGGATAATCATTTCAGCAATTTCTTTATGAGCTTTATAATTAAAATAATAACTATTTTTATTAAACATATACTCACTATTTAAAACTAAATCACTAATATTAATAAAAATAACATTATATTTAATTGCCACGTTAGCTAATTCAGAATTTAAAATTATAACATTACTTTTATCTAAATGGCTATTTTCATATAATCCTACCACTACAATATTGGCTTCTGTTATTTCCTTTAACATATAAAGAAGATTATCATATTCTTGAATAAATTCATTAATAGACTCTTTATTTAAATCATTAGTTATTTCTTTTTTGACAAGCTCTTCTTCTCCAATTGCGATGGTTATGATATCGGCTTTATGAATTATTTGATTTATACTTAATTTATCTTCTTTTAATTTAATATTACTCTTTAAGTCATCAATTAAGTCTTTTATTTCTAAATTTTTTATAGCATAAGAATTATTATAATTTTTAAGTAAATGTTTACTTTCAAAATATTCTTTTAAATAATCGTTAAAGCTAATGCCATCAATATTATAAAATGTTTCACCACTAGCAACGCCATCACCAATTGCGACAATATTTAATTTATTTTCTTTATTAAAAAAATATATAAAATATGTTAGCAAAGTACTAACCAATATAATAATTATAACTTTATATTTTCTTCTCACCAAAACCACCCAAAAATAAAATGTAGATTTCTCTACATTATATTTCTTCTAATTTAATTTTAGCACCGACGTTACTTAATTTATTGATTATATTTTCATAACCTCTTAATATATAACCTATATCACTAATTGTGGTTTTACCATTTGCAATTAAGCCCGCCATTATTAAAGCTGCTCCTCCTCGTAAATCAGTAGCATTTATTTCCATACCATGAAGCTCTGTCTTTCCCTTAATAGTAGCTTTTAAGCCATCTAGCTCAATATTAGCCCCCATTCTTTGTAAGTATGGATAATGGCCAACTCGATTTTCCCAAATAGTTTCTTCCATTACTCCTACTCCTTTTGCTTGAGTCATTAATACACTCATTGGTTGCCCTAAGTCAGTTGGAAATCCTGGATAAACTTCGGTAGTTACATTAGTGGCTTTTAAATTATCACACTTATTTAAAATAATACTATTTTTATTTAATTTATATTTTACACCCATTTCATTAAATTTTGCTAATAATGCTTGATTATGCTCTGGAATTATACCTTCAATTTTTAAATTATCTCCTAGTAGAGCTCCAATTAACATATAAGTTCCTGCTTCAATACGGTCAGGAATTACTTCAATTTGAGCTCCCTTTAATTCTTGGACTCCATCTATAATTAAGGTATCGCTTCCAGCTCCAGATATTTTTGCTCCCATTTTATTAAGAAAATCAACAATATTTATTATTTCTACTTCTTTAGCAGCATTATGAATAATAGTTCTTCCTTTGGCTAAAACGGCCGCAAACATTATATTAATCGTAGCACCAACACTAGCAAAGTCTAATTTTATTTCGGCTCCTTTTAATTCATCTGCTGTAATTGTATATTTATGTCCTCTTTTACTCACTTTCGCTCCTAATGCTTTAAAACCTTTTAAATGCAAATCTATGGGACGAGATCCTATATTGCATCCCCCCGGAAAATAAATTTCTACATGTTTATACCTTCCTAAAAGGACTCCCATAAAATAATATGATGCTCTTAATTTAACACTTAATTCTTCACTAATTAAAACATTTTCTAATTTAGTTGTGTCTATATCAATAGTTTTATCATTTTGTTTTATATCGCAATTTAAAAGCTTTACTATTTGAAATAAAGCATCTCTATCTGTTATATTGGGAACATTTTTAATTGTCGATTTACCTGTTGCTAATAATGCCGCCGGTATTAAAGCCACCGCACTATTTTTAGCTCCACCAATCGTAATTGTCCCTTTTAAGGGGTATCCCCCTTCAATAACAATTTTTTCCATACTCATACCTTCTTTTTATTATACATAGTGAATTTCACTACCTTTACTATTATTTATGAAAAATATAGGTTTTTGTGCATGGTCAAAAAAAACACCCAACAATTACAATTAATAGTAAATTTTTATATGTATATTTTAATATCTCTTTTTATGCCTTTTTAACTCGGCTTCTATAAAAATATTACTTTTTTTTAGGTGTTTTGTCAATATAGTTACTATATTTTGTTAATCCTTTTTTAAAATGTCATCACATATAGTTACTATATTTTAGTGTTAAATTATATTCGTTAATCTTATTTTAAGATATTCTAAAATGGAAATACTATTAGGAACAATTAAATCTTTTGTTACTAAAGCATTTACCATTAAATATATTAAAATACACTCAATCATAAATAAGATTATATTAATTATTATAAATGTTTTTTTACTTATATATTTATTCATCTTTATCTAAATATACTTTACAAGATAATATTTCCTCACTTGTAATTTCAATATAACCATCTTGATAAGTAATATTATCATTGTTCCTTTCGTTTTTAGTATTTTCACAATAACTACTTTCTTTATTTAAGTGATAAGTTGCATTCGGAGGAATACTTGCCATTTCTACATATTTTTGACTACCAGCAAAACTTTCAGTAAAAAGAGCGACTTCTATATCAGACTTTAATTTATTAAAATAAACATTACATGATTCTTTTTTTGATGTTGATACAATAACTTTATGTAAAGAAGAATCATAATTTAGCACACTATCAGAATTTTTACATTCATAATGACTATAAATATATCCATAAGAAGGAATAAAATCACTTAAATTATAAGTTTCACTATCTGGTTTAGTTTCTAACATTATATTTAAAGTAATATCTGGCTCATTAATTAAATCAAAATAAATTGAACAAACATCTTTTTTCTTTAAAGTAACATTTGTGGTATATAAATTGTCATCATAAGCTAAGGTAGAATTATTAATACAACTATATTCCTTATATTTATATCCACTAGTAGGGATATTATGAGCTAAATGATAAGTTCCATCTTTTGTGCCATTTTCTAAATAAACAAGTAAAGTATAATCATAATTACTAAGAGAAAAATTACCTACTTTAGCATGAATAATTGGAATAGTAGAAATATCATTATAATAACCATATGAGTTATAAATATTAGCAAACAGAATTAAAAATACAAAAGAACTAGCCATTAAAAGATATTTTTGTCTATTTTTAGACTCTTTTAAGCTTTCTTTAAAACTTTTAATATATCCTTTAAAACGATATTTTATTATTCCTTTAATTCTTTTGAAATCATCTTGATACTCTTTTAATATATTGTTAAATTTTTCTATCAAAATAAATCACCACTCAATTATATATTGAGTGGTAACAAATTTTTTTATTCATTTATTATTTAAAAAGATGGAATATTCCAACTAAAAATAATAATATTATACCTAATATATTAGCATATAATCCTAATTTTTCTTTTGAATATTTACCAATAATTAAGCCTATAAAAGTAAATGATGCTGCACATAAACTAAATATTACTCCTGATAAAACTACATCACTTGTTATAGCCATTAACCCTAGACCAGTAGAAAAACTATCTAAGCTAACAGATATAGCTAACATAAACATATTAAATAAACTTAATTCTAATTTTTTTTCATCTTTATGCATTAATTCACAAATCATTTCAATACCGATAAAAATAAGAATTATACCCAGTAGAAAATTAACATTAATATTTAAAAAATTAACTACTTTATTTCCTAGCATTGTTCCTAGTAAAGGCATAAAAAAGTGCATTATGCCCACTAATAAAGATAAGAAAATTATTCTATTTTTCTTTATATTAAAAGTACCAATAGATAAACAAACAGAAAAAGTGTCCATTGATAGAGATATTCCAATTATAAATAAAGATAATATTATAGACACTTTTTTATCACCTATATAAATATATTTAGGTTTATTTAAATTTATTAATTATTTTAGTGGCATAAAATTCGTAATCAGCATTTTTTAAATTTTCTTTTTCATCTAATAAACATAAAGGAGGAAAAAGAACACACCACCAATTTTTACCCTTACCTTCTCCTAAAGTAATGACTAAACTTTCATAATTACCCGCCGCATATTTAATCCCTTTATATTCTTTTTCAGGAAAATAATTATTACCAAAGCTTAAATCATAAGAAACATTATATTTCTTTACTACTTCATCAATAACGTCTAAATTATTATTCAAAACTTTTCTAGCATCATCTATATTATTAACATTTTTAGTTAATTTATATATTTCGTTTTCTACTTCATCTTTAATCATTAATTTTAAATCTTGATCTATTTTATTATTACTATTAGCTATAACTCGAAATCTAATTGCATCATTAGGAATTAAAATATGTTCTTTTTCATTTATTCCTACAAATATAACTGATAATATAAATAATATTACTATTAACTTCTTCATTTTTATCACCTAATTTAATAATGGTGATTAGGAAGTAATTTTATTCAATTAATTTCACTTGGTAATAAAACAGTACCAGTTACACCAGCTTCTTGAAGCCTTGCTTCAATCCAATCTCTATTTGCTTCATCTTTTACTATGATTGTTATGCCATTTTTAACGCCCCAAAACATATCAATATAAGATGTTACTTGACTAAATTCGGCATTTCTAAAATCTATATATTCTAATGAACTATCATGCAAAAACATCCGGGACATAGTTGTTACTTTATTAGTTTTAAAACTTGATAAATCCAATCTTTGTAATAAATTCATGTTACTAAACATATCTTCCATAGTCGTAACATTACTAGTGGAAAAACTACTCACATCTAATTCTGTAAGTGAACTCATTCTAGCAAACATAGCTCTCATTATCGTCACATTATGTGTATCAAATTTTGATAAGTCCAGTTTTAGCAACGATGACATGCCATTAAACATGGATAACATGTCGGTCACATTTCCTGTATAAAACCCACTGACATCTAATTCAGTGAGTGAACTTATTCCAGAAAACATACCGGCCATAGTTGTTACTTTACTGGTATTAAAATTTGATACATCTAGTTTGGTTACATTGCTTAAACCAGCAAACATACTATTCATAGTTGTTGAACTTTTTGTATTAAAATTACTGACATCCATTGTTTCAAGATTATAAAATTGGTCAAATGATTCGCCAAAATCCATTTTTGATGTATCCAACCTACTGACATCCATTTTTATTATATTTGTTGATCCATGAAAACATCGCCACATACCCACTGATAAATCCGTATAAAAATTATTAAATTCTATAGTTTCTAAATTTGACATAAACCCCAAAAAATAGCCAATAAACAGTGCATAGATTCTATCGTTACTTCCAATATATAAATCATAATATTGTTCTTCTTCATCCGCCTCTTTTGGTATTTCTTCTAACCATCCCATGATGCTTCCTGCTGGTGATTGATGTTCTTTAGTTCCTATATTTGTTAAATCCCAATTAGTTTTTTCCTTTACATTTTTTGTTATATAATTAACAAAATAGATATTCTTAATATATTTGCTCCATTCGTCGCTTCTAAAATCAGCAAGTCGATTGTTATACCCAACATCACCTAAATATACTGCCCTTTCTCCAGTTAGTTCACATTTTAAATCTGTTGTATCTATATCTATATTAATATCTTTTCCTGATATATAACTTTGATCTGTTTCTTTATTTGTAAGCTCTATATACGTTTCGATACTTTTACTATTATTTCCTACGATGTCTAAACTAATTGATATTGTTGTTTTTCCTGTATCTTTAATTGTTGATAAATCAATAACTTCATGATGTATTCCCCATCTTATGAATACTTTTAAATCTCCTTCTTGAAGAGCATTTAATATACTATTACTACCATTATCTATACTTATGGTAACATTCGCTGTGCATCTATAAATATTATCGTCTTTCTTGGGGTTTGTTAATGTTATTATTCCAATATCATGAAATCCTTCACTTTTGGTTTTGACATAATCAGATTCATCATCGGCATAAATTGTTCCTAATCTGTTTTGACTCATCGCTGCCGCATCAACATTTAAGTTTAATTTCGTGGTTGGATTTTGAATACTGGCTATAGATGTTCCTTCTGTACTTCCTGTTATTATTGTTTTATTATAATCAGAAGATTCTATTCCCACAGCAAAATAGGCATATGATGCCCCGACAAGTAATATTAACAAGAATAATATTCCTATTATTAATTTTATATCGATTATTT
>CANQYF010000043.1 GCA_947628075.1 uncultured Bacilli bacterium
AACCCCCTGATTTGGATTTAGCGGCGCCACTTCACACTTCGAATATCTATTTAACATTATTTCTTTTATTTTGTAAACATTTTTAGTACGCCTTTTTTCGTCAAAAAAAGACACTTTCGTGTCAATTTTATATTTTTAAGTTTTTGCTATTTTTCTTTACTAAATATTTTTTTCAAAAATTCTCCAGTATAAGAATTTTTATTTTTACTTACTTCTTCTGGAGTACCAGTAGCAATTACCTTACCACCAAATTTGCCACCTTCTGGTCCTAAATCAATCACATAATCTGCTTGTTTAATGACATCTAAATTATGTTCAATAACTATTACTGTATCACCATTATCCACTATTTTATTTAATACTTCTAATAATTTTT
This sequence comes from uncultured Bacilli bacterium, assembly GCA_947628075.1. Taxonomy (GTDB): domain Bacteria; phylum Bacillota_I; class Bacilli_A; order RF39; family UBA660; genus SIG200. The sequence goes on from CANQYF010000043.1 coordinate 377, forward strand.
TAATATCAGCAGAATGTAGACCAGTGGTAGGTTCATCTAAAATAAATAATGATTTTCCAGTAGCTTTCTTTTGCAATTCTTTAGCTAATTTTACTCGCCCAGCTTCACCACCTGACAATGTTGGAGCGCCTTGCCCTAAACTAATATAAGTAAGGCCTACATCATTCATGACCTTTAATTTATTATACACTTTAGGAATGTTTTCAAAGAATGTTAAAGCTTCACTTACCCGCATGTCTAAGACATCTGCAATACTTTTACCTTTAAATTTAACATCTAAAGTTTCTTTATTATATCTTTTGCCTCCACATACATCACAGGGAACATATACATCAGGTAAGAAATGCATTTCAATTTTTTTAACACCATCACCCCAGCAAGCTTCACATCTTCCACCTTTAACATTAAATGAGAATCTACTCTTATCATATCCCCGCATTTTTGATTCTTTCATATTTGCAAAGACATCTCTAATATCGTCAAAGACCCCAACATAAGTGGCTGGGTTACTTCTTGGTGTTCTTCCAATCGCATCTTGCGAAATATTGACAATTTTATCAATATTTTCAATTCCTTTTATCTCTTTACATTTTCCAGGTATATCTTTAGCTTTATATATTTCTTTATGTAATGTTTTATATAATATTTCATTTACTAAAGTGCTTTTTCCAGAGCCAGAAACTCCAGTTACCACAATAAACTTATTTAAAGGAAACTTAACATTGATATTATTTAAATTATTTTCCTTAGCCCCTTTTACTTCAATAAATAATCCATTACCTGGACGATGTTTTTTAGGAATCTCTATTTTTTCTTTACCACTTAAATATCTACCAGTTATACTTTCTTCATTTTGCATAACTTCTTCTGGTGTTCCTTTAGCTACAACATAACCACCGGCATCGCCAGCACCAGGACCAATATCAACTAAATAATCAGCTGCCAACATTGTATCTGTATCATGTTCTACCACTATTAAAGTATTACCTAAATCACGCATTTCTTTTAGAGAATTTATTAATTTTTCATTATCCCTTTGATGTAGCCCAATTGATGGCTCATCTAAAACATATAATACTCCTGATAACTTACTTCCTATTTGGGTAGCTAATCTAATTCTTTGGGCTTCTCCACCTGATAAAGTGGCGGCATTTCTTGAAAGAGTTAAATAACTTAACCCCACATTCATTAAAAAGTCTAAACGCGCTAAAATTTCTTTTATTAAAAGTCGACTAATTTCTTCTTCTTCCTTAGTTAACTTCAAATTCTTTAAAAAATCACTTAATTCATCTATTGCCATTTCTGTAAGTTCAAATATATTTTTCTTATTAATTTTAACAGCTAATATTTCTTCTTTTAATCTAGTTCCATGACAATGATGACAAGTTGATTCAACCATGAATCCCTCAATCCATTCTCTTATCCAAGAACTATTGGTCTCTAAATATCTTCTTTCTAAGTTATTAACAATCCCTTCATATCGTGATTTTGTATCTCTTGTACTACCATTTTTGGCTACATAATGAAAATCCATAATATCTTTGGTCCCATACAAAATAATATCTAAATCTTTTTTAGGCATATCTTTAACAGGTAAATCTAAATCAATGTTATAATGTTCCGCTACGGTTTTTAAACTACTTAAATACATATTATTATCTAAGTTAATAGCAACAATTGCCCCTTTATTAATACTTTTATTTTTATCCGGGATTAATAAATCTTCACTTATTTTAAGTTTTGTTCCTAATCCTTTACACTCTTCACAAGCTCCATATGGCGAATTAAAAGAAAACATTCTTGGTTCTAGTTCGGAAATAGAAAAATCACAATATGGACAAGCATAATTTTCACTCATTAGTAAATCTTCTTCATCATTTATTCTAATTAAGGCTAAACCATGTGCCATTTTACAACTAGTTTCTAACCCTTCAAAAATTCTACTTCTTTCTTCTTTATTAACTTTTAACTTATCAATTAAAACATAAATATCATCTTTTACATTTTTTTCTAATGTTATTTCATCTGTAAGGTTATACATTACTCCATTTATTTTAACTTTCGTAAAGCCTTTACTTCTTAAATCATCAATTAAATCTTTATGAGTACCTTTTTCTCCCCTTACTACGGGAGCAAAAATTTCAATCTTAATACCTTCTTCAAAATCCAATACTTTATTAGTCATTTCTTCAATACTTTGACTTTTAATAGGCATTTTATGAATAGGACAATACGGTATACCAATTCTTGAGAATAACAATCTTAAATAATCATATAATTCGGTAATAGTTCCTACAGTAGAACGAGGGTTTTTATTAGTGGTTTTTTGATCAATAGAAATACTTGGAGAAAGCCCTTCAATGGAATCTACATCTGGTTTTTCACTATTGCCAATAAATTGGCGGGCATAAGCAGATAAACTTTCAACATACCTTCTTTCTCCTTCAGCATAAATTGTATCAAAAGCTAAACTACTTTTCCCCGACCCAGATACTCCGGTCATCACAATTAATTTATTTTTAGGAAGTTCTAAATCAATATTTTTTAAATTATTTTCTCTAGCTCCTCGTATAATTATTTTATCCATCTTTCTCACCCAACTTTTATTTCTTATTTTAATCAATTTTTTAAAATAATCAAGCACTATTAATATAACAAACAATTGTATGTTTGGCAAGTGTCTCTTTATACATTATTGAAAAAAGCACTTATAATAGTGCCCTTTCTTTGTAGGATAAATCTCCTACACCATTATTATGGTACAAAAAATATTTTTTATTCACTTATTTTAACAAATCTAATTGTTTTCATAATTTGAGGTGATATTGGTTTATCATAGCTATCTGTTCTTACTTGTGATATTTCTAACACATTATCATATCCTGCAATTACTTTACCAAAAGCAGCATATGAACCATCTAAATAACTTAAATTATCATGATTATTAACACATATAAAGAATTGACTACTAGCACTATTATAATCATCTGTTGTATTAGGATTTTGATCATCTTCTCTGGCCATAGAAATAACACCTTCTTCATGTTTTAAATTATTTTCAAAGCCATTAAGAGCAAATTCACCAAAAATTTCTTCTTCACTACCACCAGTTCCATTACCTAAAGGATCTCCACCTTGAATCATGAAATTTTCTATTACCCGGTGGAATGTTAAATTATCATAAAATTTTTCTTGCACTAATTTTTGAAAATTAGCTACAGTTATTGGCGCAATATCAGGATAAAGTTCAATTAATATTACTTTATTTTTATTAGTAACTATTTTAACATAATTAGTTATTTCATCTACTTCTTCATAAGAATAGCCTTCAATTTCTCCCGTTCTAAAATCATTTTTAGTACAACCTACCATACATATTAATAACATTATTAAAAGAATAATTTTTTTCATTAGTTACTCCTTTCCTTAAAGATTTTCAATAAATCTGCAAATTTTTCTAACTTATAATCATAATTATCGACTTTTCCAAAACCATAACTAGCATAAATAAAAGGTATTTGCGCATTTAATGCTGCCAATTCATCTTTTTGGGTATCGCCAACATAAACTGAACTCTTTATATTATTATCATTCATAATCTTTTTAATCGCGGCATCTTTAGATAAATTATATTTACTACAAGGAAGATAAAAAGAAAAATAATCCTTCAAATTAGAATAATCTAAAAACGCTTCAATATAACCATCACCACAATTACTAACTATTCCTAATTTATATCCTCTTTTGATTAACTCTATCAAAGTTTCTTTAACTCCATCATAGATAATTCCACCATATTCTTTTAATCTTTGATTATTTAAATCAACCATTTCTTTAAATATATTTAAAGCATCTTCACTATCTAACTCGGGTAAATAATTAGTCGCACATTCTAAATTATTCATTCCCATACATTTTTTTATTGTTTCTAATGTTACTTCATTTAAATGATATTTCTGGGCGATAATATTAACACTTTTATAGGTTTCCATTATAACATCCCATAAAGTACCATCTAAATCAAACATTATTGCTTCCACATTATTCATTTTCTTCTCCTAATTTTATGTCTAAAAATATTATATCAGTTAAAAGACTCTACTCAAAGAAAAAAATGAATATAATGTAAATATTCATTTAATCTATATTAATTATTTCATACTCTCTTGTACCTAATTTTAAGTTTTCAGCCTCTATAACAGTATGAATCGCATGTTTTTCTTCCATCCTTTTGATTAAAGATTCTTTTCCTTCATCAACAGAATTTATAACTTGATCATAACAACATTGATCAAGGGCAACCGGATCAGTTGATGCAAAGATACCGATATCTTTCATTTCTGGATCATGAGGGTTTGAATCACAATCACAATCAATTGATATATTATTCATGACATTTATATATACTATATTTTCTTTTCCAAAATAATCTATAACAGCTTCACAAGCTTCAGCCATACTTTCTAAAAAGCCATCTTGATCATTAACATGACCCCACATTTCTTCACAAGATTTGGTTATACCAACAGAATGAATCCAAGCTTTACCATGACTTGATGAAACTCCAATACTCATATTTTTTAAAGCTCCACCAAAGCCTCCCATGGCATGACCTTTAAAATGAGATAACATTAACATTGAATCATAATTTTTTAAATGATTACCTACTATATTTATTCCATGTAAATGTTTACCTACTTTAACAGGAATTTCCATTTCTCCTTCTTCATCTAAAATATCGCAAGGTGCAATTTCTGTAAATCCATGCTCTTTAATTGTTTGCCAATGATCAGCTGAATCAAATCTTTTCCCTTTATAAGCCGTATTACATTCAACAATTGTTCCTTGTAATTTTGAAACTAACCCTTTTATTAAATCAGGTTTTAAATAGTTGTGTCCTCCCATTTCACCCGTTGAAATTTTTACTGCTACCTTACCTTTCAAATCAACATTAAGAGCTTCATAAATTTTTATAAGCCCTGTATTACTAATATCTTTCGTAAAATAAACTTTTGCTTTTTCCATTTTCCTTTTCCTTTCTTATTTACCGTTTATTTCAATATATTCTCCAGGAACATCAATATTATTTTTATCATATTCTTTCTTTAAATACCCCATAAATGCTCTTTTTATTTGAAAATGACTATCGGCCTTACAATCAATTTCCACTTTATATATATAATTATTACTGTTAAGCATTTCTATTCCTAATAATTTAATATCTTCATGTACTTCTGGCATCTTTCTAATTTCTTTATTAACATTTTTCAATATTTGCTCTAATAATTCTAATGAAACATTTTTATTTACGGGAAATTCTAAATAAAGAATTGTATCATACATACTATGATTAATAACACTTGTTACTAAATTATTATTGATAATCATAACTTCGCCACTATAAGCTCTTATTTTTGTGGTTTGTAATCCGAGTTCAATTACTTCTCCTCGAAAACCATTAATAGTAACAATATCACCTTGCATATAGTGATTATCAAAAATAATAGAAATTCCCGCTAATAAATTTTTAATTATATCTTGAAAAGCTAAACCTATAATCGCCCCAGCTATACCTAAAGAGGCAATAATACTAGTGGTCTTGATACCATAAACATTTAAGATGGCTAAAATAACTATAACTGCAATAATATATTTAATAACACTTTTGATTAAATTAACTATTGTTTTTTGTCTTTTTATTTGTAATGTTTCTTTTTTTTCTTTCTTTTTGTTGATAACTAAAGACTTATCAACAATTTTACATAAAATTTTATAAATAATAAACGCTGCAATTAAATATATTATAGGTAAATATATTTGCGGAATTAATAATTTTTTTAGCATTCTTTATCACCATTTTCATTATATCAAAAAAAGCTATTAATAGCTTAATTTTTTTTCTTATCTGTTTTTTCTTTTTTTGTTTTTTTCTTTTTTTCTGTTACTTCTGCTTCCACTACATTATCTTGCACTATAACATTTAATTCTTTAACATTTTCTTCTTCATCATCTTCCTTTATTTTAACATTTTTATTATAAATAAAGAAACTAACTAAATCGATAATTGCATAAATTACCATAAATAAACCAATTATTTGTAAAACTAAATTAGATGACATTACTACATAAATACCAGCCCCAATAAAGACGATACCAATTACAAGTAAAGTATAGAATTTACTAGTACGATCCGTAGTATAAAAAGTTCTACTTATTTTATTTAAACCTTCAATTATCATCCAAGCCCCAAAGACTACTCTTATTAAAAATTCAATCGCAGATGCTAGTACTATAAAAATAATACCTAATACGATCGCTGTGATTCCGAATGCTATTTCATTTCTATTTACAACACCTAATCTCTTATCTTGAATATAATAATTAACTGATTTATATAAACCAACCACTATTAGAATACCACCTAATACATAAGAAATAAATTTAACTACGGCATTAGGATTAGTAAATAATATTAATCCTAAAATAAAAAATAATACAGAACTTAACAAATCACTATAATTTTTTTTCATATTAACCACACATTCCTTTCACTTTGTTCAAGGCACACATAGTCATGAAACTTGAACAAAATTTATTTTATATTTATAATATCAACCTTGAAGGAGTGTGTACTACAAAGCACGGTGAGGTGAGTTGCAGACTTCCTGTAACTCTTGGGATTAAATCAGCATTTTAACCAGTGCAAATGTGATTATTTCAAGCACACATAAGTAGTCCTTTAAGGCTGTAGACTAATCTTTGACTTTAGTT
>CANQYF010000044.1 GCA_947628075.1 uncultured Bacilli bacterium
CTAAACCTTTAGTTTCTTCTTTTGGAATTATAGGTACATCTTTTGATACAGCTAAACCAATATAATCGTAATCAAAACATGTAAATGTTTGATGATCTTTTAACTCAATCGCTTTCTTTATAAACCAATTTTGTGGATCTGATAGAGAAACCCTATCTTTATGAATATCTTCATCATAATACATCCATTCTTTACCTTGCGGTATATCAAGTTTAAATGATGCATCATCATAACTAAAATTTATGCCTTTTTTTCAAGATAATCTCTTGATGCAATTACTTTTGATTGCAAAATTTTATTAATTCTTTCATAAGTTTTTTCATTATTTATGCTTCCAATTTGATGAATATAAAAATCTATCATTTATGTCACCTTCTATTGTTTTATTTTCCTCATTTTCAAAAAAATGAGGAATAAATGAGGAAAATTTTCAGTTTTTATGGTTAATTTATACTTTTTTTAGATTATCAAATCCTCGCAAACCCTTATAAAAACTACTATTTACCACAGCAATTTTTGTATTTCTTACCTGACCCACAAGGACATAAATCATTTCGTCCAATTTTACTAACCCTTTTAGGAGAATTTTTAACAGTTTCTTTACCGTCATTAGCTACGCCTTTTAAGGTTTGTTTTCTTTCGGTATTTTGTTTTACTTCTGCTTTAAGTAAAAATTGTGCTGTTAAATCTTCGATCTTAATTAAAAGATTATCAAACATTTCAAAGCCTTCCATAGTATAAGCTTGGATTGGATTTGTTTGACTGTAACCTCTTAACCCAATACCTTCTTTTAAATGCTCCATAGCACTCATATGATCAACCCAGTTAGAATCAATAATTCTTAAAGATATAGCTTTTTCAAAGTCATTCATAATTGGGGTATCTACCATTTTCTTTTCGTAATCTTTAATTATTAAACCAAAAATTTTATCTTGTATTTCATTTTCATTTAAATCTTTTACTTCATTTAAATTTAAAGCATTATTTTTTAAATAATTAGCATTTACATATTCCACTAACTCTTTTTTTCCATCAGAAGTTAATTTTCCATCTTTAGAAGAATGTGTCTCAATTAAGTTAGAAATAGTATTTTTAAATACTTCCAATATGCTTTCATGAATACTTTCTGATTCCAATATTTCGTTTCTTCTATTATAAATAATTTCTCTTTGTTCATTTAAAACATTGTCATAATCCAGCAAAGTTTTTCTTATATCATAGTTGTTACCTTCAACTTTCTTTTGAGCTGATTCAATACTTTTAGTTAAAGCTTTAGATCTAATTGCTTGTGTTTCTTCAATGCCTAAAGATGTTAACATACTTTTAATTCTTTCGGTTCCAAAACGACGCATTAAATCATCTTCAAAAGATACAAAAAATTGACTTTTACCTGGATCTCCTTGACGTCCTGCCCGACCACGAAGTTGGTTATCAATACGTCTTGATTCATGTCTTTCTGTTCCAACTACACAAAGGCCTCCTAATTCGACAACGCCTTCACCTAGTTTGATATCTGTTCCACGACCAGCCATATTAGTTGCTAGTGTTATAGCACCCTTTTCACCAGCTTTAGCAATTATCTCAGCTTCTCTTTCATGATTTTTAGCATTTAAAACTTCATGTTTTAAACCTGCTTTTTTTAAAAGCCCACTTAAATATTCATTAGCCTCAACGGAAATAGTACCAATTAATATAGGTTCTCCGGTAGCATGAATCTCTTTTACATAATTTATAATAGCGTTATATTTACCCTTACTAGTTGCATAAACTAAATCAGCATAATCTTCTCTTATAACCTCTTTATTAGTAGGTATTTCAATAACATACATATTATAAATATTTCTAAATTCTTCTTCTTCAGTTTTAGCTGTACCAGTCATACCAGCAAGTTTTTTATACATTCTAAATAAATTTTGAAATGTAATTGTAGCCATTGTCTTAGTTTCAGTATTTATAGTTACGTTTTCTTTAGCTTCAATTGCTTGATGTAAGCCATCACTAAATTGTCTACCATGCATAAGTCTACCAGTAAATTGGTCAACAATAATAACTTCATCGTTTTGAACTACGTAATCTACATCTTTTTTAAATCCATAATTGGCTTTTAAAGCTTGATTTAAATGATGTACTAAAGCAGTATTATCTAAATCATATAAGTTTTTTAAATTGAAAATATTTTCAATTTTTTTGCTTCCTTCTTCCGTTAAAGAAACATTTTTAGTTTTTACATCAATATCATAATCTTCTACTTCTTTTAATCTTTTTACTGCTCTATCAGCATCTACATATAAATTACGTGAATTCATCTTACCACCACTTATAATAAGTGGAGTTCTAGCTTCATCAATTAAGATAGAATCGACTTCATCAATAATACAATAATTAAGTTTTCTTTGAACACGGTCTTCACTTCTTACTACCATATTATCTCTTAAGTAATCAAATCCAACTTCATTATTTGTCGAATATAGAATATCAGCATTATAAGCTTCTTGCTTCTCTTTTGTTGACATTTCTCTTAAGTTAACTCCAACTGATACTCCTAATAAGTCATAAGCAGGTTTCATCCATTCAGCGTTACGACTTGATAAATATTCATTAGTTGTAACTACATGTACTCCTTCGCCAGTTAAAGCGTTTACATAAGCTGGTAAAATAGTAGTTAAAGTTTTACCTTCACCAGTTTTCATTTCCGCAATATTACCATAATGAATAGCTAGTCCCCCTAAAAGTTGAACATAATATGCTTTTTCACCAATCGTCCTATAAGCAGCTTCTCTTGCTAAAGCAAAAGCCTCAACTAAAATATCGTCTAAAGTTTCGCCATTTTTTAGACGTTCTTTAAACTCCTCGGTTTTCTTTTTAAAATCAGCATCTTTTAATTTTTGCATTTCTTCATCTAAAGCAACGATTTGATCTGCTAATTTTTCAAATCTTTTTAATTCTTTATACTCACTATCAAATAATTTTTTAAATAGTCCCATAATCCACCTCATTGTTTATTATATCATACCACTAAAAAAGATTAAACAAATTTGTTTAACCTTAATTAATGTTTATAGAATAATTTATTTAACATTTAATAATCCATATTTGTTATCTTTTCTTTTATATAAAACTGATACACATTCTTCATTAATATTTTTAAAAACAAAGAAATCATGATTTAAAAGATTCATTTGAAGAATAGCTTCTTCTTCATCCATTGGTTTAGTATCAATATCTTTTCTTTTTATTATTTTTGAATCTTCTTCCTCTTCTTCAACATCAAAATCTAATATTAATTCTGAAATTTCTTTTTGATCATATTTATTTTTTATCCGATCCTTATTTTTTCTTATTTGTCTTTCTAATTTATCAACCACTAAATCAATCGCTGCATATAGATCTTTATCTGACTCTTCTCCTCTTAAAATAAATTTCTTAAGGGGAATAGTGACTTCAATCGTTTGTAAATTATTTTTACTTCTTATAACTACTTTGCATTCAATATCTTGATGGTTTTCATAATATTTATCTAATTTACTTAATTTTGATTCAATATAATCTTTAATAGCTTTTGTAACAGTTAATTTATCTCCTCTAATAATATATTTCATTATAATCATCTCCAATCTAATTATATCATAAAAAAATACTCTTTAAAATAAAAAGAGATGAACACAAATTCAACTCTAATTTTAAAAACAAAAATCAAATACTGCTAATCTTGGAAGTATACAAATTCCTAAGCTATTGTTTTTTGTTCTTCTACTACATCAACAGCTTGTAAGCCTTTAGCAGTTTCAACAAGTTTAAAATTTACTAATGCACCTTCAGTTAAAGTCTTATAACCTTCTTTAACAATTGCTGAATAGTGTACAAAAATATCTTCTAAATCTTCATATTCAATAAATCCATAACCTTTATCATTATTGAACCATTTCACTTTTCCATGCATACTTCCCACCTCTTTTCTCGATAAAATCATTATGTCAAATTATTTGATATAAATCAATTAAAATCGTACGCCAGAATTCGACAAACTTCGTGGGACTTTTAAATAATAACAAATATAAAGTTCTTTTAAAAGATTTTTTCCTAATTATTTTTTCACTTGACAGTTATTTTTCAATAAATTCAAAATTAAATTATCACTTTCTTCAAAATAATAATAATTTAATTTAATTTTATTTAATATATTTATTACCTCTTCATATTTTTTACCATAAATAAAGATTTCTTTTTTATTTAAACATTTTAATATATTAATAATTAAATTTCTATTAATAAAATTATTTTCATAAATATTAAATTTTATTTTACCTAAATCATCTATATAATAAATACTAAAATAAGTATCATTATAATTTAAATATAATTTATTTTTTCTCATTTCTAAAAATTCATATTCATATTTAAATTTTATTTTTTTATAATTTATTTCTTCTAATAAATTTAATAATGCTAATTTATCTATTTTTGTATAATCTTTATTAAGAATTACTAAAATATTATTATTAAAAATACCTTTATTTAATTGGTTTTTATTAATAATTTGTTGAAAGATTTTACTAAATTTATCATTATCTTTTACTTTACCATTTTTTAATGTATCTTTATATGGCTTTATTTTTAATATTTTATTTTCTTCTTTTAAATATAAATTTATATAATCATCTAAATATAATATATATTCCATAAATCCTCCTATAAAAAAATTCCCATAGTTGGAAATTTTTATTCAAAATTAGTTATTTTAGCTCCAATAAATTGTTCAGGATCTATATGTTCATTATTATGATATACTTCGAAAAGGCATGTCATTTTTTCATTATTTATGGCATTATTTTGACTCATACCTAAAACTGTTCCACTTGTAATTTCATCACCAACAGAAACCTCGATATCTTTTATTCCATAATAATATGTTCTTATATTATTAGTATGCTCTACTACTATTACTTTGTTAAAAAATTCATCATCTAATATATCTGTTACTTTACCAGCAAATACTGTTTTAACTTCAAATTCTTTATCTCCTTCATATAAAACACCAGTATTAGGTAAATATGTTCTTTCATAGTATATTAAACTATTTTTTTGAGTTTCTATATCACTATCTTTACTATAGTAATGAACTCCTATCTTAACATTATCAGTATCAACTGGTGATTCAATTGTACTTGAGGCAATTGTATCCTCAACCACAACACTTTCTACATTATCATCTAAAATTTCTGTTCCAAAATCATACTCTTTTCCCATTAATGTAAGATCTCTTCCCAGCATTACAACGCCAGTAAATATACTAATGGTAATTAAAAGATATAATGTCGGTAAAACAAATCCTTTCAATTTTCTTCTTTTCAAAATCTTCACCGTCCTACTTAAAGTATTGACGGTTTTTTCTAACTTTATACTTAAATATCTACTATTTCTACATTTTTATAATAATATTTTAATATTTCTTCATAATTTTTTCCATCTTTGGCCATTCCATTCGCACCATATTGGCTCATTCCTACACCATGACCATAACCTCTTGTAGTAATAATAATATTATTTCCATCTTCCTTAATATCAAAATCAGTTGATCTTAAACCTAATTTTTGTCTAAAAACAGTACCTTTAAAATTTATATTATTAACGACAATAGTATTAACTCGATTAGTATCGCTTCTTTCTATTTTAGTAATATTAATATTTTCGCAAGTTATATTTAATAATTTACAAAATTCATTTTGGGAAAAAGTTTTGGTCACTTCAAAATTTTTAAGGGAGGCATTATCATACTCGGAAGGAACACTCTTTAAATAATCTAGACTTTCACTAAATACTAAAGAGACATCTTCAGTATAACCATTACTCATAGCAAAATAATATGCTTCCACTATTTTATCATTATACGTCATTATTTTTCCTTTGGTACTTTGCACAGCATTTTTAATTTTATCATAGTAAAAATTAAAATCTTCTTGCCATTTTTCTTTCATCTTATCTTGATCAATAAATCCTTGATTAGAAACGCTTGTTACTACATCAAAATCATCACTACTAACACTCTTTTTATACATAGCATAAGTTCTGGCTGCAACTGCTTGAGCTTTTAACGCTTCAATATCAAAAGATGCTGGCATTTCGGCAGCGACTACGCCAACAATGTAATCTTCTAATTTTAATTCTTCAACTGCATTAGTTTTGCTATCTTTAACATTAATTTTTTCTTCCATTAAAGTATTAAAAAAAGTAGTATTTGCTCTACTACTTACTACAACTAAAACACCACTTAATATTACCACAATAATTAAAAGTATTCGATTTTGCATTTTTCTCCTTTTAAAAATTAATAATATCCCAAACAAAATTAGTTAATAAATATGAAAGGGCCATGCTTAAAGCTAAAATTAAGAATTTAGCTTCTAAAACCCGATTTGTTTTGATAAATTTTTCAAAATTAACTCCCGATAACATATATATGCTTAAGAATGTAAAAATTGCATATAAATATATCTTATAACTCATTATATTCTCCGTTTTCATATTTTATGATTTTATTTATACGATTTAAATATCTATCCAAAGTTGCACTTTTAGTGGAAATAAAAGTATCTACTATTTCTTTGGCTAAATCTATCTCTAGGTTAGCTCCTAAAGCTAAAACATTTGCCCCATTATGATTTTTTCCTTTAAATGCATCATCTGTATTAGTGGCTCTTACACATCTTATTCCTTTTACTTTATTAGCTGCAATAGACATTCCTACCCCATTGCCACAAATTAAAATACCTAAAGCATTTTTATCTTCATTAACTAATCTTCCTAATTTAAAAGCAAAATCAGGATAATCATCTAATTCAGTATTTTCTATATCTATTTCTTTGGTTTTAATGCCATTGTTATTTAAATGATTGATAAGTTCATTTTTCATTTCAATTCCTAAATGATCTGCTGCTATATATATTGTCACTTTATCACTCTCCAATAATTATTATATCAAATATTAAAAAAAGAACAACTTCAATTGTCCTTTATTCAAGACAAAGACATGAAAAAAATATAAAAAAAGAATTGACAGACAAATAAAATCGAGAAAAAGAAAATAAAAATTA
>CANQYF010000045.1 GCA_947628075.1 uncultured Bacilli bacterium
CCTTTGGTTCTCCACCTTCTAGTACTGCAACACAACTATTAGTTGTTCCTAAATCTATACCTATAATTTTACTCATTTAAACCATTCCTTTCATTTACGGGTAATTTCATTGCCCAATTTTCGAGTACTTTTAGATATTTATCTTTTTCTCTTTCTAATTCTTCTCTATTTTTTCTCACGTTGTTATCAAAATAATATATTGTTTTTCTTAAGATATAGCCATTATCTGTTTCTTCTAAAAAACCATCTGGTATATCTTTAAAATTATAATTTTCCTTGAAAGATATATAAATTGATGTTATTTCATTTCTCGTTAAATAATCAAAACTATTATCTCTTTGATTTAAAATAATATAACTATCATTATTTTTAGCATCTTCAAGCAAATCTATATCGCAATTATCTATCTCATTCCAACCAAATTCAATGTGTCCTTCACAACTTGATTTAGTAATATAACCTTTTTGATTTAATGTAGATATTGTTTTGGCTATTTTTTTATCACAATTAAAGGCTTTAGGATAATCTTCATAAATTTTATATGTTTCTTTATCTATAAATACATTATTATCCATTATTCACTAACCTTAACCATTGCAGGTCTTATTACTTTATCATTGAATTTATAACCTTTTTGTAAAACATCAATTACTATGCCCGGCTCCTTACCTTCAATTTTTTCAGTAAGAACAGCTTCCATAAAGTTGGGATCAAACATTTCATCTTGACATTTAATCTCACTTAACCCCTTATTTTCGAGTTTTGTTCGCAGCTCACTATAAATTAATTTAAACCCACTTAAGAATTTTGATAATGCATCTTCTAAATTATCATCATCTTGAGAAATAGCTCTCTCAAAATTATCTAAGGTATTTAATAATTCTTTAATTACTCCTTCACCCTCATATTTATATATTTTGGCTATTTCATCATCATATCTTTTACGCATATTCTGCATTTCGGCAGATATTCTAAGTAATTTTTCATTTAATTCTCTTTTTTCTTCTTGTAATTTTTCTATTTCTTTATTTTTCTTTTCTTTCTTTAGATGTTTTTCTACTTTTTCTTCTACTTTTTCATCTAAAGTTTTTATTTTTTCTTCGTTATTTTCTTTCATCTTTTCCCTCGATCTTATCTACCATATAATTAAGTAGTGATACAACTCTTTCATATTCCATTCTCTTTGGACCAATGATTGCAATTGTTCCTTCTTCACCACCAGATTTATATTTTCTTTTAATAACCGTAACATTATCATCAAAATTAGAATCTTTACCAATATAAATTTGTAAATTTTCTTTACCATCTATATTATTAACCATTTCTTTAAATGATTCATCTTCTAGTTTTGATGCAATTCTTTTAATATCTTCGGTTGTTTCATATTCTGGCTCTTTTAAAAGATTAACTCTTCCGGATACATGCATATTAGTATTATGTTTTATAAAGTCATCAAAAGCATCATAGAAAATATTATAAACTGTTTCATAATCTTTTATTCTTTTGGCAATAACTGGTTTTATTTCAAATTCCAATTTTTCTGCCACTTTATTAATTGGGGTTCCTACTAACATCTTATTAATCATTTCCCCCGTTTTAACTATTTCATTAACATCTGTATTAGTATCAAGAATAAATTGCTTATTTTCAACAATTCCTTTATCAGTACAAACTACCGCAATTATTCTTCTTTCATCCAAAGCGATAACATTTATTTGCTTTAGCAAATTATCGTTACTACTCTTACCTAATACAATTGATGTATAATTAGTTAAATCACTAATAATTTCTAAACACTTACTAACTGCATCACTAACTTGCAGGTCATTGTTAGAAAATATAGCTTGTAATTTTAACATGTCTTCTCCCGTTAAATCTTTAGGTTGCATTAAATATTCAGCATAATATTTATAACCCAATTCACTAGGAATACGACCACTTGATATGTGATTCTTTTCAATATAGCCCATGTTTTCAAGCGCTACCATTTCATTACGAATTGTGGCACTAGAACATTTTAATTTTTTACATAAAGAATTACTACCTACTGGCTTAATCGTTTTGACATAGGTTTCTACAATTTCTTTTAATAATGCTTTTTTTCTTTCATCCATTAACACTAATTTCACCACCCTCAGTTAGCAATCTTCACCTCAAGCTGCTAACTTCATTATAATATTATGCTTAGCACTTGTCAATATATGAGTGCTAATTTTTTTGTTTTTATTTGACAAACTAATTCACCAAATAAAATCACCTATAATATATTACTATAGGTGATTAAAATGCCAAAAAGAAATCCAACATTTTATATTTTATGCGCTATTGGCTTATGCATTTTAATATTTTATCAATTAATAATTACATTTATTTTACCTTTTAGATACAACATATTTATTCTATCAGTTGAAATTTTTTTATTGATTCTCTGTATCGGTCGTATAGTATGGTTTTAAAAATGCTTCCGTTTTATAAATATAATCTAATTTTTTTCGCATATTCTTACAAGAAGCAAATTCAGCATCTTTATCATTAAAATCAATTTCAGGTACTAAAGAAATTAGAATAAAAAATAATTTTTGCTCGCTTTCCGACAAACTAGTAATTTCTAAATATTTTTTATAAATAGTTGAAAATTCTAACTCCCAAAAATTATTTTGATAAAGTTTAAATAAATCTAAAACGGGAGTATCAAATTTAGCCTGATCCCAACTTATTAAATAATCTTTATCCTGCCCACGTAAATAATGTTCTAAACTTAAATTATTATGAATCAAAGATATTCTTTCACTCTTTTTTTCTTTAACTAAACTATACCAATTATCAAGTTCATTCTCAGAAAAAAGTAAAGCGGCATTAATTTTAGAATAATTACGGACAAATTCATATTCTTGTGGTGACATATAAATGCTTTTTAAAAATAATTCATAATATTTTAAATAATAATCTTTAAGATATACTATGTTATTTTTAATATTTTCATATATTTCTTTATATACTTCTTCACTAACTTCTTTATTATAGGAAGTTTTAGAATGCAAAAGAGCCACAATTGTAATTAAATCTTCACTTTTACTAGGATTAATAGTACAAGCATCTTCCACATATTCATATATATAATTATCATCTCTTTCATAACTATATACTTCGGGAAAATAAATAAAATTACGGCTTTTTAAATAATTAAAAATACTAGGTATATCTTTATTTTTTGGTTTCTTTTTGACTACAAAATTGCCACTGGTTGTTTCTAAAATCGTGCAATTTCCTTTAATAGTGTATCTAAATGGTTTATATAATGATTTAAATGAATCTAATTTATTCATCAGATTTTGGAATTAAAACTTTATCGCCAATACTTAAATTATCAAAATCATTATATTCCATAATTAAACTACTAGGAACATTATAGATACTACTGATTGTTTCAATACTTTCGCCTTCTCTTACAATATGAACATGGTATGTAACAAAGGTATCATCACTAGATTTAATTGTTTCCATTATTGTTTTCTCTTCTTCTTTCGTTAACCTTTCTTTATCATTAGTATCTTCAGCTATTACTTCTTCTTTTTTATCTTCTTTAACTTCTACCTCTTCTTTAGATGAATTTTCTCTTATTTCTTCTGTTTCTTTTTCTTCTTTTACTTCTATTTCTTTTTCTTCTTCAATTTGTTTATCTTCATCTTCTTTATCCAAGAAATCATCAATAAAATTTAATTCATCTTCCAATTCCGCTTCATCTACTCTTTCAAATAAATCATCTTCTTGTTCTGATGCTTTTAGTGAATATTCAATATTAACCTTTAATTTGTTATTATCAATTACATCATAAGAAAAATCTTCGATATTAAATTCTAAAGTATCCTCTTTTATCCGGTCAGTTATTTCTACTGTAAATGGAAGTGTATATTTAAAAGGCTCTTTATTGACACTTACTTCATGAACGCGATATTCCCCACTTATATAAAAGTTACCAAGTACTACCCCTTCATTTACATTAAAATCGTGTTCCAAAGACATTTTAGTGATTTCCGATATATTTGTTTTAAATTCAATTGTGCTTTCAAAAGGTATTTTTATAAACATATTATCATCTCCTAAAAAATAATATGTTATTAAAAAAAATAATATAACTTATGCTACATTATTTTCTTTTTCTTTTTCAAAAAATTCTTTATATATTTCTAAATAATTACTAACTAATTTAACCTCAACATTTTCTAAAATTTGAATTGGAATTGTTTTTAAATCAGCAGAATTTTCTTCGGGAATATAGACCTTTTTTATATGATTGTTATAGGCCGCGGTTAATTTTTCTTTTAATCCTCCTATTTTTAATATCTCTCCTTTTAAAGATATTTCACCCGTGAAGGCAACATCTTCACTTATTTTTATATTTAAAAGATTCGATAATATGGCACTTGTAATAGCCACTCCACAAGATGGTCCTTCTTTTTTGGTGGCTCCATCTAATAAGTGAATATGAATTGTGTGATTATAAAACATAGTATTACTTACAAAGCCTTGTTCTTTTATATAAGATATTGCTACTTCAATACTTTCTTTTAAAACATCTCCTAAAGAACCAGTTACAATTATTTTTTCTTCCCCATTATAGATAGCAGCTTCACATCTTAAAATAGTACCTCCATAATTAGTATAAGCAAGAGCATTAATTATACCAGGGCTTTCAATCTTCTTATTTAAGAATGTTAAAGGATTATCTTTTAAATATTTAATAATATCACTATTAGTAAGAGTCAAACTATCTTTTTTATTAGTGACCATTTTAGTTACTAATCTTTTTAAAACTCTTGTTAAATTACGAACCCCCGCTTCTTTGGTATAATTATTAATTATATAAATAAGGGTTTCATCTTTCATAATAATTTTTTTAGACATTTGAAATTCATCATAAATTTTAGGTAAAATATACTTTTTAGCAATATCTAATTTTTCAAAAATAGTATAACTAGATAATTCAATTACTTCTAAACGATCTTTTAAAGTATAAGGAATATCCTCAACATTATTAGCAGTTAAAATAAATAGAACATTGCTTAAATCAAATGGCTCTTCAATATAATTATCGACAAAAAATTTATTTTGGGTACTATCTAATATATCTAAAAGAGCACTAGCTGGATCTCCTTTATAATCTTTTACCATCTTATCTACTTCATCTATTAAGATAACGGGATTATTTGTCCCACATTTTTTTAGTCCTTGAATAACTTTACCTGGTAAACTACCTAAATAAGTTCTTCTAGACCCAATTAATTCCGTAGAATCATTGAGTCCTCCCACGCTTATTTTATAAAATTCCCTATTTAAAGCTTTAGCTATACTTTCTGTAATAGTAGTCTTTCCCACACCTGGAGGCCCTACTAAACAAATAATGGGATTGGTAATATTTTCATTAATATTCTTTACATTTATATAATCTTCAATTCTTTCTTTAATTTTATCCAAGCCATAATGACTTTTATTAAGATGAGTAAGAACTGATTTAACATTTAAGTTTTCTTTACTTTTGGTATTCCAAGGTAAACTTAAAAACCATTCTAAATAACTTCTTGTTGATGTTACTTCTGGAGATGATTCATTCATATATTCTAATCTTTTAATTTCATCTTTTATTTTATTATTAGTTTTAGAATTAAGATTTAATGCCTCTAATTTAGCATAATATTCTGCTGATTCTTTAGATAAATTGTTAGTAATACCCAAAGAGTTTTCTATTTCTTTT
Source organism: uncultured Bacilli bacterium (assembly GCA_947628075.1). Classification (GTDB taxonomy): domain Bacteria; phylum Bacillota_I; class Bacilli_A; order RF39; family UBA660; genus SIG200. The sequence goes on from CANQYF010000045.1 coordinate 5,753, forward strand.
ATCTTTTCTTTTAAATAAAATTCTTCTTGTTCTTTAGATAATTTTATTTGAATATTATTATCAATTTTCTCTTCTAATTTAAGATATTTAATTTCTGCTTTAATATCTTTAATTAACGCTAATGCTCTTTTTTCGCTATTAACTTCTTGCATATAAATAATCTTTTGTGGCACTCTTAAAGGTAAAAAAGAGGTTATCGCATCAGTTAAAAAAGCTAAATCATTATTATCCTCAATAGTCTTTAAAATACTATTAGAAATATTTGGTGATGATCCAATATATTCTTTTAAAGTATCTTTTAATTTGTTTCTTAATACTTCTTCACCCGTACTTTCAAACTTAGGTAAAATTATATCAGTAACAAAAGCTTCTAAAATATCATCACTAAAAGATTCATAGGCTAAAACTTTAACCCTTTTTTCACCTCTTAATGTAACTCGAAGATTTCCATTAGGTAACTCAATTTTATTTTTAATATAGGAAAGTACCCCAATTTTAGGTAAATCATCTATAGATAACTCATCCGCATCATTCGGAGAAGACACTATAATACGATCATTATATTTTTTACTACTAACTTTTATAATCTTTTTGCTAATCTCATCTTTTAATTCTAATTTTATTTCTTGGAAAGGCAAAATCACTAAATCTTTCAAGAGCATAACTAGTATTGGACAATCCATTTTTGCACCTCCCAAATACAAATTTTATTATAAATAATAAAATGTTTTTTGTAAACAAAAAGAGGTCATTTTTACAACAAAAAATTTGGTTTAAAAAATAAAATTAAAAGAACCATTATTTTTTATGATTCTTCTATTTCGTTTGGTAGTAAAACAGTACCTGTTATACCAGCTTCTTCCAGTCTTGCTTCAATCCAATCTCTATTTGATTCGTCTTTTACTATTATGGTAACTCCATTTTTTACACCATAAAACATATTATCATAAGACTCTACTTGATTAAATTCTGCATTCCTTAAATCTAAATATTCTAATGATTTCATATCTCGAAACATGCTACTCATAACAACTACTTTCTTTGTATTAAAGTTAGATAAATCAAGTTCTTGTAAAGAACTCATATTATAAAACATAGTTGACATAGTAGTGACCTTACTCACATCAAAATT
>CANQYF010000046.1 GCA_947628075.1 uncultured Bacilli bacterium
GCTTTACAAACAACAGTAGACCCAGAATCACGAGCTGCAATCCATTCAACACCTGTTCCTACAATTGGAGCTTCACTTGTTAAAAGTGGTACAGCTTGACGTTGCATGTTAGATCCCATTAATGTACGATTGGCATCATCGAATTCCAAGAATGGAATACAGCTAGTTGTAATAGAAACTACTTGACTTGGAGCTACGTCAACATAATCAACTAAATCTTTTTTAACCATAACGTTATCACCATTATGACGAACTAAAATTTCATCATCAACAATGGCATTTTGTTCATCAAGTTTAACTGTTGCTTGGCTAATATATAAATCTTGTTCTTCATCTGCAGTCATATATGTAATTTCATCAGTTACAATACCTTTTTCAACACGACGATAAGGTGTCATGATAAAACCATATTCATTAATCTTAGCATAACCAGCTAAACTAGTAATAAGACCTATATTTTGACCTTCTGGTGATTCAATTGGACAAATTCTTCCATAGTGACTTGAGTTAACGTCACGAACATCCATTCCGGCTCTTTCTCTTGAAAGTCCACCTGGTCCTAAACTTGATAAACGTCTTTTATCTGTAAGTTCCGCAATTGGATTTATTTGATCCATGAATTTTGATAATTGAGAAGATCCAAAGAATTCTTTTAAAGCCGCAGTTACTGGTCTTATATTAATTAAAGTTTTTGGAGTAATATTCTCAACTTCTTGAGTAGTCATTCTTTCTCTTATGACTCTTTCCATTCTAGCAACACCAGTTCTAAATTGGTTTTGAATAAGTTCTCCAACTTGACGAACACGACGATTTCCTAAATTATCTATTTCATCAGTATTACCAATATCATCATGTAAATTTAAATAATATGAAACCGCAGCATAAATATCAGGTATTGTTAATCTTTTTTCATCAACACTTGTATCTACACCAATTACTTTAATAACTTTTTTAGGATTTACTTTATCGTATACTAAAACTTGTTGAATTTTATTATATTCATCGAGTTCCATATTTGTAATAGTTTCTTTTAAATTATAACCATTAGCAAAAATTTCTTTTAATTCTCTTAAAACATCTTTTGTAATTAAAGTGCCTTTTTCAAATTTAACTTTACCATCAACTTTAATATTTTCAGCTAAAGTACATCCTAGTAATCTTTCACATATATTTAATTTTTTATTGAATTTATAACGTCCTACTTTCGCTAAATCATAACGGAAACGATCAAAGAATCTCGTTATTAATTGGTTTTTAGCACTATCTAAAGTTGCTGGTTCTCCAGGTCTTAATTTTTCATAAATTTCAATTAAAGCTTCATCAGTATTTCTAGTACTATCTTTACTTATAGTATTAGTAATATATTCATTTTCTCCGAATACTTCAATAATATCTTCATCACTAGAAAGACCAACTGCTCTTAAAAATGTTGTAATAGGAACTTTTCTAGTCCGGTCAATACGAACATAAACAATATTTTTAGCATCAGTTTCAAATTCTAGCCATGTTCCTTTATTAGGTATTACTTCTCCTGAAATAATATGACGTCCATTTTTATCTATTTCTCTTTTAAAATAAATAGATGGACTTCTTACAAGTTGAGAAACAATAACTCTTTCGGCACCATTAATAATGAAAGTTCCAGCTTCCGTCATTAAAGGCATATCTCCTAAAAAGATTTCTTGTTCCTTTACTTCTCCTGTTTCATGAATGAAAACTCTTGCTTCCACTTTTAATGGAGCAGCATAGTTGACCATTCTCTCTTTTGCTTCTTTGATAGAATATCTTGGACTTTCAAATGAATAATTGCCAAATTCTAAAGAAATGTTACCCGTAAATGATTCCACAGGAAATAAATCATCAAAAACTTCTTTAATACCATTTTCTAAGAAGTCTTGATAACTTTTCTTTTGAATTTCTAACAAATCTGCAAGTTCTAGCGTATTTTTTGATTTTGCAAAGCTTCTTCTTTCGCGATAATCACCAAATTTTAAGGTTTTATAAGCCACGATATCACCCCTATACATAGATTAAATTTTGAAAAATATAAATACGTCACCAATTTAAGATTGTATCAGTAATTCAACTTAAAGTCAACTAATTTTTAAGAGAAATTACCCAAAATCCTTTACTTTTATCGACAATCGTACACGTACATACTTTTTCTAACTCTTTTACAATACTTTTTGCACCTTTATCTTTGGATAAGACAAACCAAAGTTCCCCATCTTTATTTAATTTTTCTAAACCACCAAAGATAAATTTTTTTAAAATATCTTTTCCTGCTCTAATTGGTGGATTAGTAATAATTAAATCATAATTATTAGCAACATTTTCATAAATATTGCTTTCGTAACATTGAGCATCTACTTCATTTTCTAAAATATTCATTTTACATAAATGTAATGCTCTTTTATTTATATCAACCATATCAACATGTTTATTTAAAACTTTACTTAATAATATTCCGATAAAACCATAACCACAGCCAACATCTAAAATTGTATCAACATCTTTTTTGGCTTCTAAAAAAGTTTTTACTAAAAATAAACTGGCATAATCTATCTTATTTTTAGAAAAAACTCCATTATCACTTTTAAACATAAAATTATATGCATCAAAAGAAAAATTAATACATCTTATTTCACTTTTTAAATTTTCGTTATTAGTAAAATAATGATCCAACTTTTTTCCCCGTTTCTTTTTGTATACGACTAGTATATCATATTTAAAATAAAGGAACAAGAAAAAATTAAAAAAATTTAACATAATTAAAAAAGATTATTCATCACATAAAGAATAATCCTTTTTTTCATCTTTACTTAAAATTATATTTTTTTCTCGATTACAAGATATTACATTGAATTTATCAAGTTCATAAATTATTTTATTTTCTTTTATTTCTTTACTTGCTTTACTTAAAAGTTCATCAAAAGTAATTTTACCATCTTTTAATGCATAAGATAATTCATATTTATCAATACCATAATCTAAATAAATATTACTGATACATTTAGTATAAATTTTATCTGCATATTCTTTAATTGTATTTTCACATTTAGCACTTTCGATTACTTCCATATGATATTCACTATATAAATTTTTCTCTTCTAATTTTGCATCGGTTAAAGTTAAAGTATTAGTTTTTTTATCATAACTTTTTAAAAGCCCTACTACTGTTATATAATCATATATTTTATAATTAGTTAAGTTAACATCATTTAATTTGATTATTAAATTACTATTTTTATTAAATTGAACATACCCATTAACTGAACTATCTTTATTGGTATATTCTTTTAATTCTATTTGACTATTACCACTTATTTTACTTATTTTTCCTGTTACTTTTATAAAATCATTTTTATAAAGTTTATAACTTTCTTTAGGATCTCTCAATAATCTATTTATATCCATATCAGTAATCAAATTAGGATTACAAGCAAAACTTTTCTTATATTCATTATCAAATATAAATTCATTATCACATTTATATATTCGATAAAATACACTATTATATAATGATACATGTTCATTTACTTTGTTTTCTAAAACAAAAATAGGACTTAAATTTAATGTATAAGATTTTATATAATCAATACTATAAGTTAAAATAAGTAAAATGATTGGTAAATAAATAATTAAAAAAATATTTACTTTTTTCTTAGTAGCATAATAAATATCTACAATTATTATTCCAATTAATACGAGTATTAACTTATAGATACTATAAAAATTTAGAAAAAATGGGACTACGATTAGCAAAATTCCAATTATTAATAAAAATAATTTTTTCTTTTCCATAAAATACCTCTTAAATATATTATATACTATATTTAAATTAAAAAACAAAAAGTTAGCAATTAAGCTAACCTTTATTTACTAAATTTTACTTCTTAGTTTAAAGCATCTTTTAATTTGCTTCCAGCTTTGAATGATGCAACAGTCTTAGCAGGAATTTTTAATGGTTCTTTTGTTAGAGGATTAATACCTTCTCTAGCAGCTCTTTTCTTAGCACTAAAAGTACCAAAACCTACAAAAGTAACTTTTCCTTCTTTTTTAAGGCCTTTTGTAATACCTTCAAATACAGCATCTACAGCTCTAGCTGCTGCAGCTTTTGAAATTTCTGCTTTTTCAGCAACGATTTCTACTATTTCTTGTTTAGACATGTTTCTTACCTCCTCAATTTTAATAAACATAATCTTCAGCTCGGACCGTATTGTCCTCACATATTAAGATTATCAAAAATATCTTTTAAAATCAACCAAAAAAAGCAAAAAATTACGTTTTAACCGTAATTTTCACTTAAATTAACTTATTTTTGACATTATTATCATTAATTTTTACTATAAAACAATCGCAATTAAGTTATTTGAACCTTTATTAACTATCTTCGTAACTGTATTTGAAAGCTTATATCTCGTGTTATCTGGCATCATATTTAGTTTTGCTTGAATACCTTCTTGGACTATTACTTCTAAGCTACGGCCAAAAATCTCACTTTTCCAAATACTACCAGGATCTGTTTCATAATCTTTCATTAAATAGTTAATAAGTTCTTTACTTTGCATTTCACTACCTATTATAGGTTCAAATGTTGATTCAACATCAACTTTCATTAAATGAATACTTGACGCTAAAGCTTTTAATTTAACACCATAACGGCTTCCTTGTTTGACTATTTCTGGTGTTTCCAATTTCATATCTTTTAAGGTTGGATAGACAATACCATATCCTGTAGTTTTGGCTTGCTTCATAGCATTTTTAATTAATTCAGTTTCTTCTTTACTTTCTTTATAATTAGCAAATATCTTTAAAAGCCCGGCCTTAGTTGTAGCGCTTTCTCCCATTAATGATTTTAATGTTTCATCATATAGTTCATTTGGACTTTCTAAATTAATTGTTATCACACCAGTAGCAGTATCAAGCTCACTTATATATGATTTAGAAATATAAGGACTATCTTCAAAGTGACTTATGATATAATCAACATCTTTAACTTTATTAACACTAATGACGCTTTCTTTAATTTTTTCTAAATAATGCATTTTTATTTCATTACTATTTGGTAAAACATGAACCCATTCTGGCATATTAACTAATATATCTAAGACTGGGAATTCATATAAAGCATTTTTTAAAATGTTCATAATTTCTTTTTCATTCATTGCTTCCACATTAATAGGCATAACAGGTACATCATAATTTTCACTTAATGATCTTGATAAAGCCACTGTTTCACTATTTGTTGGATGAATTGAATTTAAAATGACAATAAATGGTTTACCAATTTCTTTTAATTCACCAACTATTTTTTCTTCAGCTTCCACATAATTTTCTCTTTTTATTTCACCAAAAGATCCATCTGTTGTAACGACAATTCCGATTGTAGAATGATCCTTAATAACCTTTTGTGTTCCTACCTCTGCAGCTTCAACAAATGGTATGGCATCTGGAAACCATGGTGTTTTAACCATTCGAGGGTTACCATCTTCATCTTCATAGCCATTAGAGCCAGGAATAACATAACCTACACAATCAACTAATTTAATATTAGTTTCAAAATTATCTACTTTAATAGTAGCACCATTAGAAGGAACAAATTTTGGCTCAGTAGTCATAATAGTTTTGCCTTCTGCACTTTGAGGAATTTCATCTAAACATTTCTTTTTATCAAAATCCTCAGTAATATTAGGCACTACTAGATTTTCAATAAATCTTTTGATAAAAGTTGATTTACCTGTACGAACTGCTCCTACGACACCTAAGTATATTTCACCATTTCCACGGCGGGCAATAGAAGATATTATATTTTCTTTTTCCATAACTTCTCTCCTTTTTCTACTTAATGCTATGTCAACTTTTTTAACTTTATACCAAAAAAGAACACAATATAATTATTGTGCTCAATTTGTCCCAAATCTTTCATACTATAATGGCTTCTGTATTCTTATAAAGTTTTTGATAGAAAAATGATCAGTTGCCATATGTAATTGATTAGCTCTTGCATTTAACAAAATATATATTAGGATATTCCAAGAACCAAAAATATCCCTCAAGAAAAAATCAAAACGTTTGTAAAATTAAAGAATTTCTACTTCCAAGTTTATAAATGAATTTTGTTTTTAAGTTTTTGTTATATTAGAATTGTAAATGCAAACCAGACATTCCATCATACTTTTGGGCAATACTATATGGATATACAAATATATCGCCAAGTCCAGATGAATCCATAATATAATTTTGAGAATCTGCTAATGATAGCTTACTTACAGCATGTTGATAAGATCCAAAAATTGTTGGATGATTTATTGTTGGTTCAAAATCACCACTAACAGTTAATTGTAAGTAATTAATATTATCATTAACAATATTCATGGAAATGCCAAATCCTTCATCAAATCTTTTAATGTTGGTACCATTCCAAGAATAATCTACGCCTTTCCAAGTTTCCCCAACAGAATAAATTTGTTCACCACTTTGAGAACCATTTCGAACCTCAAAGCCAAAGCCACGGATACCAATTACATCAAATGAGCGAGTTCTTGGTATGCCTTTCCAAGTTGATGTAAAAACAACAAAGTTCCAAGGATCACCACCAACCAAGCTTAAAGAATTTTCCTTTGCAGATGTCCCACCGACTGCACCGGCATTCTCTAACATTGGCATGATGCCTCCGCTTGGAAATTCGTCGTACTCTTCTTTAGTAATTTCTTCTTCAGTCGTTAATAATAAACTAGGATTATATGTACTTAATATATATTGAGTTTCATTTTCAACATTACTATAATCCAAAGATTTTAATTTTTCATACTTTGCTTCATCCATCGTCATAATATA
>CANQYF010000047.1 GCA_947628075.1 uncultured Bacilli bacterium
CTTTCTTTGGGGTAAGGGGAAGTCTGCCCTTTTCTAACTGTTTTTATAAAATAAATTTTATTTTTCCTTTCAGACTATCACCATCAATATTATTGTGGTCAAATAATAATAAATTAAAAAACCAATTATTGGTGTTTACCAAAAATTGGTTAAAACAAAATCTTTACATCTCGCAAGTATTTCTCTTAAATCTCTTATTAATTGACCATTATAACGAATATCTTTAGCGCTTACCCCAATGGCATCAATATTTAGTTTTAAAGCACTATATAAAGCTCTATATAAATGGTATTTTTGGGTAATAATAATTACCTTTTCCTGAGAATAATTTTTATTAAAATTAAGAATAGATTGACTGGTATTTTGACCCTCGTTATCTCTAATTATAATATCTTCGGGAATTTTTTCCTTTAATAAATATTTTTCCATCGCCGAAACTTCACTATAATCTTTTCGATCATCACCACTAATAATTATTTTCTTTATAATTTTCTTTTCATATAACAAAATTGCTTCATCTAATCTATCTTTTAACATTTTACTAGGACTACCATCTTTTTGTAAACCACATCCTAAAACTAAAGCATATTCATAAGAAGATGCAATGCCCTCTAACTTATAAATATGACTATTTGTTTTATTTATAACATATAAATTTATTATAAATGGTATTAATAAACCCACCAATAAAATAATAATTAAAATTTTTAATACTCTCTTATTCATAGTAGATTCATTATACCATATACCATTAAAGAAAGGCAAATCATGATACTTAAAAATTTATTATATGGTTTATTTATAGGTATAGGCTTTATTGTTCCGGGAGTATCTGGTGGTGTTCTTGCTACTATATTAGGAATATATGATAAAATTATCAATACCCTTACCCATTTTGGAAAAGATATTAAAAAGAATATTCTTTTTATTTTACCACTTATAATCGGCATAATTATAAGTGTTCTCTTATTTAGTAAACTAATTTTATTTTTACTTGAAGAAAGACAAGAATTTATTTCATATGTCTTTATTGGTCTTATTATTGGTTGTCTTCCTTATCTTTTAAAAGAGATTAAAATTAAAACGCAAAAAACTATTATGCTTATTCCTTTTATTTTATCTTTATTATTAGGTATTATTTTATATATAGTTGGTGAAAATTTAGAAACGGAAATGATTTATCCCAGTAATTTTATTATGCTAGTAGGAGGGATTTTTTATGCCATTGGTAAAATAGTTCCTGGTATAAGTGGCTCTGCTCTTTTGATGTTATTAGGCATATATAAATATTTTCTAAATATTATTGCTAACCCCAAACTTTTTAATTTACATATTTTATTTAAATTTATCCCTTTTATTATCTCTTTTATATTAAGTGGAATTGTTCTTATTAAAATAATGGATATTTTATTAAAAAAACATTTTCGAATAACTTATAGTGTAATTATTGGTTTTGTAATTTCCTCAATATTATTTATTTATCCTCATTGTTTTAGTTTTGCTTATCTTATAATTGCTTTCTTATCTTTTCTTATATCTTATGAATTAAGTAAATAAAAATAATGGTTTTTAAGCCATTATTTTTTAAAGTAATTTTAGTAATTTTTTCCAGGTTTTATTTCCTTTAGTTATAATACCATCTACCACACACCCATTATCTTTTTGAAAATGTTTAACGGCTTTAGTAAATTTTGGACCAGCCATACCATCAGCAGTCCCCACTTCTGTATAACCTAAATAATTAAGATATTCTTGGATATATTTAACTACCTTATGTTTTCTATTTACTGTACTTGAAACAGTTATCGTTTTAGCTAAAGTTTCAGGTCCCGCAATACCATCAACTTTTGCATTTAATGAATTCTGAACATTTATAACGAAATTTTTGTAAGCATCAGGAGAATCAAAATTTAAAGTCCCAAGGAGGTATGGAAGCGGATCTATAAAAACATGTTTATCATTATAAACTGCAAAGTGTAAATGAGCCCCAGTACTATTGCCAGTATTTCCCATTGTTCCTAAAAGGGTTCCTTTGGTAACTTTATCGCCCTTTTTTACCTTTAGAGAACCTTTTTTCATATGTAAATATCTAGAAATATATTTATTAGCATGTTCTATTTCTACGTAGTAGCCGGCGGTATTTGAATATTTACTAGTTATTACCTTCCCATCAGCAATGGCAATGACATTATCAATTGAATGATTTTCACCAATCATATCCATGCCATTATGAGTACTTCTAGTTCCTCTTGTCTTATAATCACTAGTTAAATAATGCTTTCCTTTTTTTAATACGGGTTCTTTTACATCAATAAATTTAACACTCATAAAAAATCCCCTTCACTCATAAGATATGCGAAAAAATTAAAAGTGAATGGGATATTGTCCTAAATTAGATTAAATATTACATAAATTAAGAAAGCAACTAAAATGGAATATACTATAGTGCCGTTAATAGCTTCCCCTTTATTACTTTTATATTTTATACCAACAATCATAGTAGCTAAATAACCACCAATTAAACCACCAATATGAGCAGCATTATCAATTCCGGAAACCATAAATCCTAAAATTAAATTTAATATAATTATTGGAATTATTTGACTTTTTAAAGCATTGGATAAATACAAACGATAATGATAACCAAAATAAAGTAATGAACCCATTAAACCAAAAATAGCTCCACTGGCTCCGATTGAAATACCAGTTCCTAAGAATATTAAACTAAATAAACTACCCATGATGGCACTTAGTATATAAATTACTAAGAATTTAAATTTACCTATATAAGTTTCTACTTGTGACCCAATTATCCAAAGAGAATACATATTGATTATTAAATGCCAAAAACTACCATGAAGAAAAGCACAAGTTATGATTCTATATATTTGACCTTTTAAGAATAAATTTTGATGTAATGCACCTAAATACAATAAAGATACAGTAAAATTATCTGTTAAAAATAAAGAAATAAAATACATAACACAACATATTACAATAATTAATTTAGTCATAATTATTTTTTTAGGACGAAAGACATCTTCAAATTTTAAATTTTCTTTCGCTGTTTTTTTATTAATATCGTCAGTAACATTTATAATAGATTCAATATTATCTGTTTTTTTAAATTTATTCGTTTTAATTTTAGGAAAATATTTTTGTAATAAATTATTCTTTTTTAAATCACTAATGCTATTTATATTAATTGTATTAATATTTTTAGTATCTTCATCTATTTTAACGGCATTATTTAAATCTAGACAAATATTTAAAGCATTCATTTTAAAAGATAAAGTTTTCTTTTTTATTTGTTTTATAATAAAATTCATTTTAAATATATCCATATCATATTGTTCATTGTTATGGATATATTTAGAATTTATTCTAACTATTTTGTATGGTCCATCTAAATTTTCTAACCAAATTTCATTTTGAGCTCCTTGCACATTTATGGGAGTATAATTTTCTTCTGTTACAAAATAATGAACCAAACTCATAATCATTTCATCTTTATTGCTTAAAATTGTATTCATTTTAACTCCTTACGTATATTATTCTATCCCTTTTCATATTATTAGTAAAGGGTGATTTATGAATTTATATTTTCTTATTTATATTGCTGTCATTTTATATATTACTATTCCAATATGTAAAATAGTTTGGTATGATTTACTAGATAATGACCTTATATTTTTACTTTGTACCAATTACATTCTCTTATTCTTACTATCAATAATTTTTAATTTTCAAACCCAATTAATTTATAGTATCTTAGTTAGTTTAACCTTAGTAATCGCCGCATTTTTATTACTAAGAAAAATAAAAAGTATATTGGGACATTATCAATTACTTAGTATTCCATATTTCATCTTCATTGTGTTTACTTTTAGTAATATTCTTATTTTAATCTAAAGATTTTAAAAAGTCAGAAAAAGTTTTAGGGAGCTCACTTTCGAACTCCATTTTTTCTTTGGTTATGGGATGGGTAAAGCGCAATACTTTAGAATGTAAAAATTGACCAAAATTAGGAATTACTTCTTGCCCATAGACAGGGTCATTAAATACAGGATAACCAATATATGATAAATGAACTCTAATTTGATGAGTTCGCCCCGTTTCTAAAACTAGACTAACTAAAGTATAATCATTATATCTTTTTAAAACTTTCAAATTAGTCCGAGCTTCTTTCCCACCTTCTCTTACTTCCATTTTATTAAAATGTTTTTTACTTCGACCAATCGGAGCATCAATATGACCAGTTGCAGAAGGAAAATTACCTCTTAAAAGAGCATAATACTCTCGATAAACCCTTTTATTTTTAAAATCATCTGCTAATATTTCATGAGCTTTATTACTTTTAGCCACTAACATAAGTCCCGATGTATCTTTATCTAATCGATGAACTATCCCTACTCTTTCATCTCCACCAACATTAGATAAATTATCAGTATAATATTTTAGCCCATTTACTAAAGTATTATTATGATTACCTGCGCCGGGATGGACTACTAACCCACTAGGTTTATCAATTACCATTATATCGTCATCTTCATAAACAATATGTAAATCCATCGGGGTTTCTTTTAAATCTTGTTCTTTTTTATAATTTTCATCTAAATAAATAATATCATTGCTTTTTACTTTATAACTAGGTTTAACTATTTTATTATTAACTAAAATAGAGCCATTTTTTATCATATCCGTTAAATATTCCCTGCTATAATCGGTCTTATCTTTTAGATATTTGTCAATTCTTATATCCCCAAATTCAACTTTTAATTCCATTTTCATCTTCCTTTTTAAATATCGCAAAAATTAATAAAAATATACCACAGACAATACAGATATCAGCAAAATTAAAAACTGGATAATTATAACCAAATAAATTAAAATCCAAAAAATCAATAACATACCCATATATAATTCTATCTAATAAATTACCTAAAATACCACCATATAAAAGGCCAAAAGCCAAAATATTTCTTTTATTAATTTTAAATTTTCTTTGATAGTAAAAAATTATTCCTAAAGTAATAAAAGTCAAAATAATTAATAGATAACGGTGCCCTCTTAGTATATTCCAAGAAGCTCCATAATTATATATTTTGGTAATACTAAAAAAATTAGGAATAACAATACTACTTTCTAATAATTCCAATGAATGATCAATAACTATTTTAGAAATTATATCTACAATTAAGAAAAATAATGCGATTAAAATTATTTTTTTCTTCATAAAAATCACAAGTAAATTATAACACACTCTCGTTTATTAAGCAAAAAATGAAAATAGATTTATAAATTTTATAAATCTACTAAAATAACATCTTCCCCAATTTTTTTTATTTTATCAAATCCAAATGAGACATCCCCACCTCGAGTAACTTTTCTAAGAATTTTTCTTGGCTCAGCAACAAAATAATTAATTCGCCCTACCTCATCAACTTTAGCATCAATAATTCTTCCTAAATTATTACCATCTTTAATATTGACTATATCCTTAGCTTGCAAATCACTTAAAAGCATATGACCACCTAATTTAAGTATATGTTATTTAATTAATTTTCGAACGTTTTCAATCGCAGTTTTTTCAATCCGGGAAACTTGCGCCTGACTTATTCCTAAATTATCAGCAATTTCCATTTGGGTTTTGCCTACTATAAAACGGGATATTAACACATCTTTTTCCCTATCTTTTATTTTTTGTAACGCTCTATGAAGTGATATTAACATATCTCGGTCTGTATTCACATCTTTAACATCTGCAATTTGGTCAGATAAATAAATAGTATCACCACCATCATTAAAGATGGGTTCAAAAATACTCATGGGGTCTTTTAATGAATCTAAGGCATAAGCAATTTCATATTCATCAATTCCTAAATAATTGGAAATTTCTACATTAGTAGGTAAATAACCATGTTCGCCTTGATATTCGTCTTGAAATTTTAAAATTTTATAGGCTAAATCTTTAACACTTCTACTAACTCTTACCGAAGTATTATCTCTAATATATCTTTTTACCTCACCTACAATTAAAGGAACAGCATAAGTAGAAAGCCTTAACCCTAAAGATGTATCAAAATTATTAATTGCTTTTATTAATCCAATAACCCCAACCTGAAATAAATCATCCATATTATATTTATTATTAGAAAATCTTTTTAGAATCGATAAAACTAATTTTAAATTACCATTTACTAATTCTATTTTAGCTAGTTCATCCCCATTTTGCATTTTCGTAAATAATTCCATAGTTTTTTCATTTGTTAATGTTTTAAGTTCATTTGTATTAATACCGGTTATATCAACTTTATATTTTGCCATAAAAATTACCTTTCATAAAAATTATGGCAAGTTATTAAAAAATTTATACAAATTTATAACTCATTTGGTAATAATACATTACCTGTTACACCAGCTTCTTCTAATCTTGCTTCAATCCAATCTCTATTTAGTTCGTCTTTAACTATTATGGTTAATCCATCTTTGACATCATCAAACATATTACCATAATATTTTACCTGTCTAAATTCGGCATTCCTTAAATCTAAATATTCTAACGAATACATATACGAAAACATACCTTGAGTCCATGTTACTTTCCGTGTATCAAAATTTGATAAATCTAGTGTAGATATTGATATTAAACCAGAAAACATATTATCCATATTGGTTACCTCACTAGTATTAAATTTACTTAAATCTAAACTCTCTAAAGGCAATACATAAAACATATACGACATATC
>CANQYF010000048.1 GCA_947628075.1 uncultured Bacilli bacterium
ATTTTTATATATTTTTTGTTGCAAGATTTATTTTCATTTCTTTTCTATTAACTGAAATTTATCTTTTCATTTAAAGTGTTTCAATTTTTTATTTAAAGTTTATTTAAATTTTTAAAAATATATGTTAAACTTAGAGTGAAATATGATATAATGTTTCAAGAGAGAGAGTAGTCTATGAAAAAGAATAAAATTTTATTTAATTTTTTGTATATATTATTTATTTGTGTTATCTTTTTCGGTTGTGATAAAGTTTTAGCTGCTAATGAACTTGTTTGTATTTATGATGTAAAAGACTATGATTATAGCACAATGATTGTTCAAGATGCTAATGGCTCTATATCCTTATGGAAATATTTCAATGATGGAGATACTGAATATACAACAGATATAACAAAACCATGGTGGGAAAAAGTTGACCGAGTGATTGAATATGAGACTGAATATTATGATTCTTACACCAAAATTTTAACAGCATGTCCAAATTATATTAATTATCCATTGGGTGGTAATGGAAAGATAGTTTTAAAAGATGAAGATACATTAGGCAGTATTGACCATAAATTGAAAGAACAAAAAGAAGGAAAATTAGACATGTCTAATTATTACAAAAACTTTGAACAGCCCAATTTTTTTGATCAAGAAATAGATAATAATGAATGGACCAAATTATGTAAATATAACTTATCAAATAAGTTATATGATGAACAATATGATAGTTCAACAATTGAATTATACTATAATAATGATCTTTATGTGTTTAAAACAAGCCTAATATTATCTGCTTATAATCATCAGTATATTTATACTTATTTTAATTTAAAAAATATAAGCAATAAATGTCCTGAAAATATTTATGCAACCGTGAAAGTAGGCGGAACGGTTTTCTTATCTAGAGTATATACTAGGTTTTATTTATATGACCCTAAAAATGAAAATGCTGTACATACACTTATATATAATCTCGATAGTGAGATAGATAATCCTAGCGTTGAAGAAATTGAAATTCCTAAGTTAGATAACTGTGAAAGTCTTCTCGGTGATCCAATAGAAGAAGGAACTCCCGCTTGGTATTTAATTAAAGTATTTAATGTATTAAAATATGTAGCAATAATTCTTTTAATTGTTTTAAGTATATTAGATTTTGTTACTGCGACGGCAGCCCAAAATGAAGATGAAATGAAAAAAGCAACAAGCAAAGTTATACGACGAGCTTTGTTATGTGTATTAATATTTCTTTTACCTACATTAATTGGATTTATTTTAAAATATATTGCTGATAGAGCAGTTGATTTATGCGGTATTAAATAAGGTGGTGAAAATTATGTTAATACTAGGTTGGATAACGGAAACATTTATTAGTATTGGACTTTGGATTGTAGGCGGGATTTATAGACTAGCTGCTTATGCTTTCGAAATTTTTCTAATTTTAGCTACTGGTCAATTGCTTGATCCAAAATCTTATGAATTATTGATAAAGAATTTTTATATACTTTTAGGTGTTATATTATTATTTTTTTTGGCTTTCTCATTATTAAGAGGAATGGTTAATCCTGATGATCAAAAGCAAGGAACAAGTGTGGTAAAAAATGTCATTATAAATTTAATAACATCCGCAATTATTTTGGCTATTTTGCCATCTATTTTTGCTTTTGCTTTTGATTTTCAAGACTCTGTCATAATGAATAAAAATGTTATCGGAAGATTCTTTGGCTATGGAGCTAGTGAAAATAATGATGATAAAGGAACTTATTTTGAGCAAATAAAACATGGTGCTTATCAAATTGTAAACGGAGTTTATACGGCTTTTTTAAATGTAAATGAAGAATATTGTAATTCTAATAATTGGAATTATGAAGAATGTGGCTTTCATATAAAGACTGATAAATTATCATATTTTGGAAATATAGAAAACGATAGTTTTGAAGGCTTCAAATCAGGAATAGAAAAAAATGGATATTTTACTTCTTATGGTGCTTTTTCTGATAACGTAGACAATAATCAACTGGATTTCAACTTTTTATTAAGTATTGTAGCAGGAGCATTACTTATATACATTGCAGTTTCTTATTGTTTTGATATGGCATTAAGGTTAGTTAAATTAGTTTTTTATCAATTAATTGCTCCAATACCTATATTTTTAAGAGTTATTCCTAATGGTAAACTAAGCGATACATTTGGTAAATGGGTAAAAATAACTCTTACCTGTTATCTTGAAGTGTATATTAGAATATTTGTTTTTTACTTTGTTATTTATTTATGTCAAGAAATGATAAAGTCTGACTTTTGGAAAGCCGCAACAAATTGGGGATTTTTTACTTCATTGTTAATAAAAGCATTTATACTAATGGGAATTATTACTTTTATGAAACAAGCTCCTAAGCTATTCTCAGAAATAACTGGAATTGATTCTGGTAATATGAAACTTGGAATTAAGGATAAACTAGCTGCCGGTGGTGCATTTACTGCTGGAGCTGTACTTGGTGGTGGAGCAGCAGCCTTAGCTAGAAACGCAACTGGTGCATGGTTAGCTACTCATGAAAAAGGCCAAGATGGTAAATTTCATAGAAAAGCCGGAGTTTCGAGAGGTCAAGTAGCAAGGTCAATGTTAAAATCCGGATTTGCCGGCGGTATTTCTGGAGCATTTAGAGGCGGTAAAGCTGGACTAAATGCTAAAAGTGGTGCAGATATGAAAAAGGCTGCTAGGAGTGGTGCACAAGGGGCAGTAGATGCTCACACTAAAAGGGCAAATTATAAAGCCGCTCATGGCGGAACAGTAGGCGGAGCATTTGTTAGCCATGTTAAAGATAAAATTTCAGCTGTCGAGAGTTGGGCTGGTTATAAAAACCCAGAACAAATGAAAAGAGAAAATTATGCCATGGATTTAATCACCAATGCTAGGGATAAATTTGATAACGATGCTGATGCATTACTTGAAAAAGAAATGGCAAAAGGAAGCACAGAATTAGATTATGGTACAGGTACTATAAATTTAGAAGAATTAGCTAATATGAAAAGAGAGTTGGATAACGCTCGGGCTAATGGTTCTGTTACTAAAGAAATGGAAGATGCATATAATGATGCTAAAAGGAATGCAAGATTTAAATTGCAAAATGCTACTTTGATATCTAATAAAAATTGGGATAGTCTTAGCAATGGAGTTAAAGCAAAACTAGCTGCTTTAAGAACAGATGCTGTTAATTATAAAGGTGAAATTCGTAATAATGCTGCATTATCTCCATTAGCTGATAATGGAATTAATGGAATTGATTTTGCTGACGATAGAGATTATGAGCTTGGTGTTCTAAAAACAGTAGAAGTAAAAAGCAAAGAGCCAATTTATGAAGATAGAGTAATAGAATATGAAGAAGAGATTCCAAGTAGTTTTGTAGATAATAATGGTAAACCTACAATGATGAAAGTTAAGAAGACGAAAACAGAAAAAGTTCAAACAGGAGAAAGAGAAATAGTTAAAACAAAACAAATTATGGATGATAATGATACAATTGATAAGATGAATAAAGGTATTAAAGTTGCAAAAGGCGAAAACAATATTGCTATTGCTCAAAGAGAACAACAAAAATATGAAGAAAATAGTAAAAAATAAATTAAGGAGGGAATAAAAAGGTGAATAATTATTTAATACCAGCTAATACAAAGAAATCACAATATATATTAGGTTTTTTTACCAAGACTGATTTAATAATATTTATTGTTGGGTGTGTATGGAGTTTCGTAATGTTATTATTAATTAATAATAGTAGTTTACCAGTAATAATTATAATAATGTTACCAGCTTTAGTAGGTACATTTCTAGTTTTACCGGTACCACATTATCATAATATTTTACAGCTTTTAACTAATATATTTAATTTTTATACTAACAGAAGACAATATTATTGGAAAGGATGGAATATATATGAAGAATTCAACAACGATAGCAAATAATTCAAAATTTACTGATGCTTGGTTACCTATTAAACAAATAATGAATGGTATGATACAGCTTGACGGTGGTTATTATGTAACTGGTGTGAAAGTACAACCTAAAAACATATTTATAATGGATCAAGTAGCTCAAGATAATTTAATCTATAATTTAAGGAATTTTTATAATACAATTGATTATGAATTTTGGCTTATTATAGCAGATCGTCCAGTTGATATTAATTTATATTTAGCAGAACTTCAACAAAAATATAATAATACAAATAGTAATGAAATTAGAAAATTAATATTACAAGATATTAACAAAGCTAATGGATTTATGAGTGTTGAATATAATGTTGTTGATACTGAGTATTATATTATATTCCAAGAAAAGAAATTAGAAATATTACAAAAGAAATTACACAATCTAATTAGTGGACTTGCTAATTGTGGTCTTCAATCATCACAAACAAGTAATAACGATTTAAGAATAATACTAGATAATTTACTTAATGGGGGAGAAACTATAAACTTTGGGACGGTGATGAACTAATGAATAATAAAAATGAAATTGCTCCAAAAGGAATGGAGTTTAAACCAACCGAATTTCGGATTGGAGGAAAATATTCAACAATTATTTCTATTGTTAGTTATCCCAAAAATGTTTATACCGGTTATTTATCAGATATAACTAGTATTTCCGGCGTAAAAGTTGTTATTAAACATATACCTATTCAATTTAGTGTTCTTCAAAAAATGATTAATAAAGAAGTAGCTGATTTAAAAACTAGATATCAAAATGAACATGATCAAACAATGCAAGAAAGAATACGTCAAGATTATGAATCATTAGAACAATTTGTTAGTATGTTAGCAGCAACTGATGCCAGAATTTTTGACTTTCAAATGCATTTAATGTTAACTGCTGATAGTAAAGAAGAATTAGATATTAAAAAGATGGAAGTTAAAAGTTACTTAAATGCTTTAGGTATGAATGGTGTAGCTTTGATGTTTGAACAAGAAAAAGTTTTAAAAAGTATTGTTCCGATATTTCCAAAACAAGATATTGAAACAAGAATTGGAACCCCAATACCTTCTATTACGGTCGCTGCTATGTATCCATTTGTATTTGATAGTATAAAAGATCCAGGATTATCATGTTTATTTGGTGTAGATTATTCTGGTGGTGTTGTCTTATTTAATCAATTTTTATATCAAATTCAAAATGAAAGTAATCGTAATAATGCCAACTTAATATTACTTGGTACCTCAGGTTCTGGAAAGTCAACTGCTGCTAAATTACTTTTAAGGACTCATATTAGAAATGGTTGTAAGATTGTAGCGATTGATCCTGAAGGAGAGCTAGAAGATATGGCCGAGACTATAGGTGGAGATTTCTTGGATTTAGGTAAAGGTGGAGAATTCGGTATGATTAACCCACTGGAAATTGTAATGGATGTAGATGAAGAAGAAATATCTCAAGGTCTAGGTTATACTGTTTTAACAAGAACTATTCAACAATTAAAAGCTTTTATGAAATATTATAACCCTTCAATTGAAGATGATGTTTTAGCTTTATTTAGCGAAGTAGTACAAGATACATATAAAAGATTTAAAATAGACTATGATACTGATTATACAAAATTAAATAGTGAATCTTATCCAACATTTGATGATGTATATGCAACAATTCAAGGAAGACTTCTTTCAATGACTGATGCTACTCATGAACGAGACATTATGGAAAGATTAGAGTTAAAAATAAGACCGTTAGTTAAAGAACTTAGATATTATTTTACAGGCCATACTACTATTAAAATATCAAGTGATTTTATCGTCTTTAATATAAAAGAATTAATGAATAGTGATGAAAATATTAAAAACGCTCTATTCTTTAATATATTAAAGTACGCTTGGGGATTATGTTTAGAAAAAGATGTTAATACTATTATGATGGTTGATGAAGCCCATGTATTGCTTACTACCCATAATGAATTAGGAGCAGAATTCTTAGCCCAAATTCAAAGACGTAGTAGAAAATATAATACTGGTACAATAATTATTACTCAACAACCAACTGACTTTGCAGCTCCAAATATGATTCAACATGGTAAAGCAATTTTTGATAATGCAGCTTATTACTTAGTTATGAGTTTAAAAAAGCAAGCAGTTGATGATCTTGCTCAATTAATCGATTTAAATGAAAGCGAGAAAGAAGGAATTAAATTCTATTCTCAAGGGCAAGGCTTATTTGTCTGTGGTAATAGAAGAATGCGAATACGGGTAGTAGTAACCCAAGAAGAATTAGATTCCTTTGGTTCAGGTGGCGGCTACTGATAGTGGTTTAAATATATAAAAGTGTAGGGAAACCTACATTTTTATTTGTTTTTTTAAAAAATTTATCCTAAAAAAAAGGAAAATCATAAAAATCCGCAATATATATTATTGAAAGAAAGAAATAAGTATAATGAATATTCAAAAACAGGAGGTTAAAAATGAATCAAATTAAAGAATACAATGAAACTACTTTTGAAAGTATAAAACATATTAATGAATATGGTAATGAATATTGGCTTGCTCGAGAGTTAATGGTAGTACTTGAATATAAAAGATGGGATAAATT
>CANQYF010000049.1 GCA_947628075.1 uncultured Bacilli bacterium
CATAAACAAAGCTTGCCTTTGTTTCTTATAATATTATAAATTTAAAAATCGGTATCATTTTAACTAATGTTTAACACTACTTGTATATTTTAAACAAATAATTGGCATTTACTATTGATTTTTTTGAAATTGTTCGTCAAGTTTTTTGACATAAAATTACTTTAAATAAATAATAGTTTCTCCTACATTCCAATTGTTAAGAGCATATTTTGCAACTAATTTATTACTTTGTAAAATATTATGTACTTCTTTAGTTAAAATATTAGTACTTTTTCCATGAATTATTATTATTTCTTTATTACCCATTTTATAATTATCATTAATAAATTCAGTTACCAAAGAATAAACTACCGCTACTTCTTCTCCATGTAAATCTAATCTTGGCGTTTTACTTGTTATCATTATTATCTACTGCCATATTCACGGCATTAGGAGAACTATCTACTACATTCGTTTGCATATTAACGGCTTGAGATTCTTGAGGATTTGGATTTTGAACATTATTAACTTCTGGACTAGCTTGATTATTATTGACATTTATATTCGCATTATTAGTACTTGCTTGACCAAATTTTTGATCATAAATAGTTGTTACTTCATTTAAAGTTGGAATTGAATTGCGAGAAGTTAATTTTGTTGTACTTAATGATGCCGCAATTGTAGCATAAGTTATAGCTTTTTCTAAATCAAAATTACGTCCCATTGCATATACAATTGTTCCGGCAAAAACATCACCTGCTCCATTAGTATCTTGAACTTCACTTACCATAGTAGGCATTATTTTAACTGCGCCATTTAAAGCATATAATGATCCTCTTTCTCCTAATGTTACAATTATTTCTTTATTAAATCTTTGCTTTAACTTATTATATAGATTCACTAAAGTTGAGCCATCATTATAATCTATTTTTAAACCTGATATAGCTTCTGCTGAAGAACGATTAAAAATAATATAATTAACATATTTACAAAGTTCAATAACCTCTTGAGATACACTTGAAACTGCTAATAAACTAATTTTATTAGTAAATTTATCAAAAGCGGCGACTGAAGCATTGTAATCAGTACCATCAGAAACAATAATATCTGGTTCAATACCATAAGCAAATCTTTTTAAAAAGGCATTACTAGAAATTTCAATAATAGTTTTATTTTTATTAGTTTTATTAACTAATGATATAGATTCACTTGTGCTTTTATCATAACTTGTTTCTATAAATTCAGTTTTAACCCCGATTGCTTCATATTCTTTTTTTATTTTATTTCCGGCATCATCAGCTCCCATCATACTAGCAATGTATGCCTCTACACCCCATTTTCCTAATAAATAAGCAATATTACCAGCATGACCAGCTCCACACTCAGTTTTATCAGTTATTTTAGTATAAGCATTTTCTTTAATTGGCTCATTAATTTGACATGTAATTTCTAAAAGGCTACTTCCAATACATAAAACTTTCATTCAACCACCTAACCTTATATTAATAATTATACAATATTATTATTTATTTTAAAAGAGTGATTTTAAAATATCAGTCATAACATCCATTCCGACAGAAACAACACTGGCAATACTACTAGTTAAATTATCTCCTAAATTAGACATACCACTCCGATAATCTTCTCTTTCATTATCTAAAAAAGTATTTATATCAATTGTTTTCCCATTTTGCACTAAACTTTCAAACTCTTTTATTTTTTCTTCTGTAACTATTACCTTATCTCTTACTTCACTTTCATAATAACCACTTTGACTTGCAATAAATAAAGCCATAAAAACGACAAAAAGTAAGCCTAATATTTTTAAACAGGGATGGATTTTTTTCTTTTTATTCATTTCATATCATCCTCAATAAATTCTTTTAAAATTGGTGCTAAAACTTTAAGAGTATTATTTACCTCACTAATATTATTATATTGACCTCCTACTTCCATTAGTAATGTTTTGGGGCTAAAATCTTGATTATAAATACCATTAACCCCTTTACCACTCTTTTTCATAATTCCCCGAAATAAATTAGGATTATAATTTTCAATTTTTTTTCTTAAATTTTCGGCTAAAGCCAAATTTGGTTCATAATTATCATGATCAAGTCCTACTACAAACAAAATTTTAGCGTATTTCTCCCCATCTATTTCGGCAGTCGTATTTTCATATTTTGAAGAATCACGATGTAAATCAATAAAATATCTTAAAGTTGGATTTTCTTTAGAGGCATTTTCCATAAAAATTCTTGATACTTGATAACTACCTCCATATTTTAAATTAAGACTATGTAGTAAATTAGTTACACTTTGTTCTTCGACAATAACTTTGAGGCCTTCATCTTCTAAATATTCTTTTAGCATTTTACTTGCTAAAAGAACGTTAGTGTCTATATTATAAGGCTCTAATGTTTCGCTAAGATATTTTTCTTCTTGGTGTGTATTATATATGTATACTAAAGGCTCTTTTTCTTCTAATTCATCTTTTTCATTTGATACCTCGAGTGTATCAGGCTCTTTTTCTTCTTTATTTGTACTAAAAACATATTCTTCTTTTTTTAAATCTAAATTAAGGGCATACTTTAAAATAAAATTAGCATCACTAATTTTATTATGATAATTACCTAAATTATCATTTAATAATTTACTTACAACTGTATTATTATTAATTAAATTTTCTTTATATAAATATTTAATTGAAAATGCCACACTTATTAAAAATAAACCAAAATATATTATTAAATTATTACTTTTTCTTCTTCTTTTAAATTTAGCCATTTAGAATCACCAACATTATTATAAAAAATAATATTTAAAAATTATGTCTAATTATAGGGAAGCATTAACTTTTTTAAGAAGTTTATTTATTTACTTGCTAAATAATATATTTTTTGATAAAATGAATATGAATTTTTAAGGAGGGATTTAATGCCAAATATCAAAAGTTCTAAAAAAGCTGTTAAAGTTATTGCAAAGAAAACAGATGAAAATCATGAACTAAAACAAAGAGTTAAAAATTTAATTAAGTCTTGTGAAAAAGCTATTTTAGCTGGAAATCATGAAGAAGCTAATAAAATATTTAAAGATTTACAAAAGAATATTGATAAATCTTTACAAAAAGGTTTAATTAAAGAAAATAGTGCTAATCGTGAAAAACAAAGATTAAATGCAAAAATTAAAAATATGAAGTAGTTTACTACTTTATTTTTTTTTGTTAAAATTATTTATAGATTGTGATGTGACTTACTATGCGAAAATTTATTATTCCTCTTATTTGTTATTCAGCAATACTAATTGTATTGTTAAACTTAGATTCAATAACCGATTTTTTAGCTAAAGCCATCTCCAGTAATCAAATTTTAAACATTGCTGATGGTAATAGTTATACTAAAAATTATGATTTTTCTTATATCAAAAATAGTAAAGATTATATCCCTTACTCTTATAATGATTTATTAGAAATTATATATGGTACCATCAATCAAGGCTGGCAAGAATTTACCTTTTACTGCCCTAGCGAATATGCTGAATGTACTAAAGATATAACAGAAATAACTAAAAATGAATTGATTTTAACTCATTTAAATAATTTTGTTCATCCTTATAATAGTTTTGAATCATTAAAAACTTCTATAACGGAATCTGGAGAAATTACACTTAAAGTAAACTATTTATATAATGAAGAAAAAATTAACTATATTAATGAATATGTCGATAAAATAATAAATGATTTATATAATAAAGACGATGATGATTATAAAAATTTACAAAGTATCCATGATTATATTATAAATCATACTAAATATGATATAGAAAGAAATGATAAAGGTGATAGTCCTTATGAATCATACAGTGCTTATGGAACAGTTAAAGATGGCTATGCAACTTGTAATGGATATGCTGACTTAATGGCAATTATTCTTTCGAAACTTGGATATGAAAATTATAAAATAGCCACCACTAAAGAAGAAATAAGTTATGAATCAAATGGTCACATTTGGAATGCAGTTAAAATAGATGATGAATGGTTACATCTTGATCTTACTTGGGATGATCCTGTTAGTAAAGATGGCAAAGATTATCTTTATCATAAATATTTTTTAGTAACAACTGAAGAAATGAAAAAAGCCGATTCTGGTAATGTTTCTGTTGAAGAACATAATTTTAACCCTGCTATTTACCAAGAATTTATGACTATTAAAGAAAGTTAAAAAAATAATGGTTTTATATTTACCATTATTTTTTTTATGATTCTTCTATTTCGTTAGGTAATAATACATTTCCTGTTATTTTTTCTTCTTTAAGCCTTGCTTCAATCCATTCTTTATTTGCCTCATTTACTATAATAGTAATGTCATTTTTAACGCCATTAAACATGCCACTATAAGACTCTACTTGATTAAATTCTGCATTCCTTAAATCTAAATATTCTAATGAACTCATGCCTCGAAACATATTTTTCATATTTGTTATATTGTTTGTAACAAATTTTGATAAATCTAATTTTTGTACTTGACTAAGACCATTAAACATACTTTCCATATTGGTAACATTTCTTGTATAAAAACCACTTACATCTAATTCTGTAAGTGAACTCATACCTCGAAACATGTTTGACATATTCGTCACATTATGTGTATCAAATTTTGATACATCTAATTTCTGTAATGAACTCATACCATAAAACATACTTAACATATTTATAACATTTCCGGTATAAAATCCACTTACATCTAGCTCTGTAAGTAAATTCATTCCTTGAAACATATTTGACATATCAGTTACTTTCATGGTATTGAAATTTGATACATCTAGTTCTGTTGTTGATTCCACTTCGTGAAACATTGATCCCATATTCGCGACATTTTTAGTATTAAAATTACTAACGTCTAATTCTTTAATTTGATTCAATCCAGAAAACATAAATGTCATATTTTTTACATTAGAGGTATCAAAACGACTAACATCATATTCATTAATACTTATGTTATCAGTACCCCAAAGAAAACGATTAAAAGTCGAAGATAAATCACTATTAAAATTATAATAACTTACATTTGCTAAATTTATCATGTTATGAAAGAAATATGAATAAATGACACCATAAATTTTGTCTTTGCTCCCTATATATAAATTATAAAATTGTTCTTCTTCATCTGTCTCTTTTGGTATTTCTTCTATCCATCCCATGATACTTCCGGCTGGTGATTGGTGTTCTTTAGTACCTATATTAGTTAAATCGACAGGCTCTTCAACTGCATTACTTGTATCTATATAATTGACAAAATATACATTTTTAATATCAGTTAAATGTCCCATTTTGTATCCTATTCCAAGCGTCCAGCTTGTTCCAGTTAAATACACTGCTTTTTCACCCGTTAGTTCACATTTTAAATCAGTTGTATCAATATCAATATTGATATCTTTCCCTGATATATAACTTTGATCTTCATCTTTATTTGTTAATTCTATATATGTTTCTATACTTTTACTATTATTTCCTACTATATCTAAACTTATCGGTATAGTTGTTTCATTTTTTTCTTTTAATGTAGATAAATCAATAACTTGGTGATTTGTTCCCCATCTTAGGAAGACTTTTAAATCGTCTGGTTGTAAATAATTTAATATACTATTACTACCATTATCAACTGTAATTGTAACATTCGCTGTACATCTATAAATATTATCGTCTTTCTTGGGATTTGTTAATGTTATTACCCCTATATCATGGAAGCCTTCACTCTTTGTTTTAACATAGTTCTCTTCATCATCGGCATATATTGTTCCTAGATTATCTAGACTCATGGCTGCTCCATCCACATTTAAATTTAATTTCTCTGTTGGGTTTTGAATACTGGCTATAGATGTTCCTTCTGTACTTCCTGTTACTACTGTTTGAGTATTAGATGAATTTACTTCAACTAAAAAATAAGCATATGATGCCCCGACAAGTAATACTAACATGAATAATATTCCTATTATTAATTTTATATTGATTATTTTCTTCTTCTCTCTTGCCATCTATTCAACACTTCTCTATTATTATTTCTTATTTATACTTTCATTATACCACATACACCCCCC
>CANQYF010000050.1 GCA_947628075.1 uncultured Bacilli bacterium
ATATAGAATTAACAAATAAAGAAGAAGATCAAAGTTATCTATCAGGAAAAGGTATCAATATAGATATAGATGCAACTGATTTAAAGTGTGAATTAACGGGAGAAAGGGCTGTTTATTTAAAAAGCACTGGTTATAATAATCAAAATGATGATTTTAGAAGTGCTGAATGGGGTCAATATATTAAAAATATGTATTTTGTCGACTATATAGATAATAATATAGAAGAAAAAACCAATTGGGATTTAACAAATACTAATACTAGAGATAAACATTATTCACCAGCTGGAAGTATCATGGGATGGTTAGAAGAAATCCCAAAGGGAGCAGATGAGGAAGAACAATATTATAATTTATACATAGGAAGTGAAGATAGAATCTATGCACTAGATATAAGCCATCTATTTACACATATGCCAAATTTAGAAACGATAGAATTTAACAACTTTTATACTGAATTAAATGTTGGAATGTGGCGAGGCTTTTATGGAACATCAAATATAGCAAAAATGAATGTTAATGTTTGGGATACAGTAAACATGGATTTTTATGATTCTTTTCACAATGCAAATAATCTTGAAGAATTAGATGTCAGTAATTTCAACACTAAAAATGCCACCAGTATGGCAAATATGTTTGTTGGGTTAGCAAATATAAAAGAATTGGATTTATCAAATTTTAATACAATGAAAGTCACAACAATGAATAGTATGTTTAGAGAAATGAGTTCACTTACTGAATTAGATGTAAGTAGTTTTTATACAGGCAATGTGACAAATATGCAAGATATGTTTTTGGGAACGAATGCATTGATTTCATTAAATTTATCAAATTTTGATACAAGAAAAGTCACAAACATGCAAGGTATGTTTTATAATATGAGCTCTTTAGAATATTTAGATTTAAGAAACGCTGAATTCAATCAAGTGATTAATTTTACTTATATGTTTTGGGGCGTTAAAAATGGCATAACTATCATAGTGAAAGATGAAGCAAATAGAGATTGGATTGAAGCAAGACTTAAAGAAGTAAACATAACAGGTAACGTATTATTGCCTAATGAATATGAAAATTACTAAATTATTATAGTAATTTTTTTTGTGTTTACATTTTTTTGACAGATATTGTCGAAATACTTGCTAATTATAAATAAATAAGTATAAAATAAAAAATTAGAAATGTTAAAATATTTCTAGAAGTAAAATAATATATAATTGAAATAGAGGTGGAATAATGTTAAAACTTAAGAATGTTTCTAAATATTATTATCAAGCTGGTGTTATAGCGGAAGGCTTTTCAAAAGTAAATTTAGAACTCCATTTAGGGGAATTTGTCGTAATAACTGGGGAATCTGGTTCCGGAAAAAGTACTCTTTTAAATGTTTTATCAGGTCTTGATTCTTATGAAGATGGGGAAATGTATATTAATGGGGAAGAGACCAGTCATTATACAGAAGAAGATTATTTAAATTATCGACGTCGTTATGTTAGCAATATTTTTCAAAATTTTAACTTAGTAAATAGTTATACCGTTTATCAAAATATTGAGTTAGCTATGCTTATGAATGGCAAAAAGAAAAAAGAAATAAAAAAATATGTTAATGAATTAATTGAAAAAGTTGGCTTAAAAAAATATCGTAATACTAAAGCTTCTAAATTATCGGGTGGTCAAAAGCAAAGAGTGGCAATAGCAAGAGCTCTAGCCAATGATACTCCCATTATTGTAGCTGACGAACCAACTGGGGCTCTAGATAGTGAAGCTGCTAAAAATATTCTTAAAATTTTACATGATATTTCGAAAAATAAATTAGTAATTATTGTTACCCATCAAAAAGAAGATGTCGAAAAATATGCAACTAGACTAATTAAAATGCATGATGGCAAAATACTAGAAAATAAATTAGTTGAGAAAATTAATTTAGATAAAGATTTAGTTTCTAAAGAAGTGGATAGTATTAAATTAGGCAGTAAATTAAGATTAGGTATTAGAAATGCTTTTAATATTCCCATTAAATTTATTTTGATGTTTGTGATTTTTATGTTGATAACTGTCACTTTAATTACCAATTATGCTTCTTTAAAAATGGCGGAAAATGAAGAACTGGGTAATGCCTATAATAATTTTTTTAATGATACTGATAATAGAAGAATTATCCTTACTAAAAAAGATAAAACCAGTTTTACAGAAGAAGATTATAATAATATAAATAATTTAGATAATATTTTATTCTTAACAAAATATGATTTGTTAAATGATATTGAATTGTTTTTGGAAAGCGATAATTTATATTTAAATGGAAATATAAAGATTAATACTTATAAGAATGTTGATGTTGGAAATATTCCATTAAATGATAATGAAGTAATAGTAAAAGGGTCAAAAGAAAATTGGTATTTATCAAATAATCTAGATACTATATTACAAAATGAATTTATTTTAGAATCTGATTTAAGAATGTCAATTAAAATAGTAGGAGTTATTTATGATAATTCATTTACTGATTATGATTTAGAATTCTATGTAAGTGAAAATTTAAGTAATAAATTGTTAAAAGAAGAAATTAGGAATAAAAGTGATGCTATATTTAAATTAGATAATAATTATGTATATTCATCTTATGGTAGTCCAGTTACAATATTAGAAAGTGATAAATTATCTAATGGGGAAATCTATATAAGTGATGATTTAAGCGGTTATTGTGAAAATTATAATTGTTTAAATAAAGAAGTAAATCTTAAAATAAAAAATATTTTTTATGAAGAAGAATTGAATGGTAAAATTGTAAAAGTTTTAACTAAGGAAAATGCTTTAAAACTAGTAAATAGAAAATATGAAGAATTATATAATACCATTTATATTAGTAGTGAAGAATATAATAAATTATTTTTAAAAGAAAGTTATCAAAGTAGTGTCTATGTTAAAGAAATTAAAGATTTGAATAAAACGGGTGAAGAATTAAAAAATTTAGATTTGGAAATTTTAAAAATAAAAGATGCTAAACATAATGATGCTGAGATGGTAACTCAAATATTTAAAATATTTAAATTAATATTAATAGTTATTTTGGTAGTAGTCTTATTCTTTATTTCTTACTTTATTATGAAAATTATATATAAATCGCGAAATAGTTATTATACAACCATAAGAACTCTGGGAGGAACAAAAAGAGTTTGTGTATCAATTTTAATGTATGAACTTATAAATTTATCAATGTTTACTTATCTAATATTTTTACTATTTATAAATCTAATCAAATATCAAATAATTCATAATGAATATTTTAATGAATTAATAAAATATATATCTATAAGAGAATACGTTATTGTTTATATTATTTTACTATTATTATCAATTTTAATGGCTTATCGTTATGGAAGAAAGATATTTAAAAAATCGATAATTAAAACATATGGAGAAAGGATTTAATATATGATTAGTCTAAATAATGTTAATAAATATTTTAATCGACATAAGAAAAATGAAATACATGTTATTAATAATTCGACTATTTCATTTGATGATACCGGTTTAGTAGCAATATTAGGTAATTCTGGTTCTGGGAAAACTACTTTACTTAATGCCATTGGGGGACTTGATAAAGTAAATTCAGGTAGTATTTATATTAATGGCGAAAAAATAACAAGAAAAAGTTCCCATAAAATTGATGAAATAAGGAATTTAAACATTGGGTATATATTTCAAGATTATAAATTAGTTGAAACTATGACTGTCTTTGAAAATGTACAATTATCTTTAAAAATAATTGGGATTAAAGATAAAGAAGAAATCGAAAAAAGAGTAATGTATGCTTTAGAAAAAGTAAATATGGCCCGGTTTAAAAATAGACCTGCTTCTATGTTATCAGGTGGAGAAAAACAAAGAGTTGGAATTGCGAGAGCACTTGTCAAAAATCCAAAAATAATTATTGCTGATGAACCAACTGGTAATTTAGATAGCAAAAATAGTTTAGAAGTAATGAATATTATTAAAAGTCTGTCTAAGAAATATCTAGTTATTTTAGTTACTCATGAAGAAGCTTTAGCCAGATTTTATGCTTCTAAAATAGTAGAATTAAAAGATGGCGTTATTGATAAATTTTATGATAATAAAAATGTGGGCTCTTTAAATTATAAAATAGAAAATCGCCTTTATTTGAAAGATTTTCAAGATATTTCTAATGTTAAGGGGCCAAATATAAATGTCGATGTCTATAGAGATGATAATGAAAAATTAAATATTACTGTTGTTTTTAAAAATGGCAATATTTATATCGAAAATAAGGGTAATGAAAAAATTGAGATTGTTGAGAATAATTCACATATTGAATTAATTGATGATCACTATAAAGAATTAGAAGATAATGATGTTTCTATCGACTATAATATTGAGAGTGTATCTAATAGTAATTTTAAACCTAAATATAGTAGTATCTTTAAATTAACTTCATTTATATCTTATGGTATTAAAAAAATATTAGATTATCCAATATTAAAAAAAATATTATTAATTGGTTTTTTCCTTTCCGGGATGTTTATATTCTACAGTATTTCCACCATTAGTGCTACATTAAATGTTGAAGATAAAAATTTTATTAAATATAATAAAGAATATTTAACTGCTTATGTGAATAATTTAAGTGTTGATACATATAGAGAATATGAAAATGGTAATAATATAGATTATATTTTACCAAGTGATAGTATAATTTATTTTAGAAAACCATATGATAAATATTTACAATCTAGTGGAACATCAGGAGTTTTCGGTGGATCTTTATCAAATATTTCTGATATTAAAGAAGATGATTTAAAATATGGAAGAATGCCGAATAATGATTATGAAATTGTTATAGATGCCTTTGTTTTAGAGAATTTTATTAATAATTCCTCTACCAACATGGTAGGATATAATAATGTACAAGACTTTTTAAATGAAGAAGTTAATTTAAAAAACATGGATGATTTTACTATTGTTGGTATAACTGATTTAAATGAACCAAATATATATGCTAAAAAAGATATGTTTATAAATATGTTAGCTAATACTTTTGACTACAGCTATGATTATTACGGAACTACTTATGATGATATTGATAATTCTGAAATAACTATTTTAGATTATAATTTAGTCAATGATAAAAAAATAAAATTAGTAAAAGGTCGCTTACCAATAAATGATTATGAAGTAATTATAAAAGAAGATAATTTTGAAGATTTATTAAATAAAGAGATTGATATAAAAATTAATAATCATAAATTAAAAGTAGTAGGGTATTATCAAAATACTACTGAACAATATCTAAATTATTATCTAGTAAATAATAATATGATTAAATATGATTTAATAAATAGAGCTAATTATTTAAGTATTAAATCTTTAAATAAGGAAGATACAATAAATTATTTCTTAAAAGAAAAGGTAAATATTAAAGATTCATATGATTATACTAAAAATGAATATTTAAAATTACGAAAAGATAATATGATTTCTACTTTAATTTTATCAGGAGTAATTTTAGGTATTTCATTAATAGAAATATTATTAATGATCCGTTCATCATTTTTATCTCGAATTAAAGAAGTTGGTATTTATAGAGCCATTGGAGTTAAAAAGAGTGATATTTATAAAATGTTTGCAGGGGAAATACTTGTTATAACCGTTATTGCTAGTTTCACCGGAATCTTATTTATGAGCTATATTCTTCATTGTATAAGAAGTATTTCTTATTTAGATGGTTTCTTTATGGTCAATATTTTGACAATTGGTATAAGTATATTATTAGTATTAATATTTAATTTAGTAGCAGGTTTACTACCAGTATTTAATACAATTAGAAAGACTCCAGCCGAAATATTAGCAAGATTTGATGTTGATTAAAAGAAAGTTTAAATTTTACTTTCTTTTTTTATGAAAGTATAAAAAAAGTAAACCATTTGATTTACTTTAAACGTAACAAATTGGTGACCCGTACGGGATTTGAACCCATGAATGCATGCGTGAAAGGCATGTGTGTTCAACCACTTCACCAACG
>CANQYF010000051.1 GCA_947628075.1 uncultured Bacilli bacterium
AAAGATATTATACATCATTGATATAATGGTATCATTTTAACTAATGATAAGGTATCATTTCTAAAAAGGATTAACAACATAGATAAAATAAATTGACTTAAATACATAAATATGTTAGTATTGTGTAAATCAGAGAAGAACTGATGAATATAATAAATAGAAAGGATGTTATTTATATGAAAAATATAATCAATAATTCTTGGCATCATATAGGTAACACTTATACTTATTGATAAAATTTTAATTATCAGGTATAAGTGATTTTTGCATTGCTTATACCTGTATGAAACAAATAAAAAACAAAGGAATACAGGTAAAACTATACTTGTATTCCTTTTTTTCTACTTAATATTAAACTTTAAAGGTAAAGCAATGCAGTTATTTAAAAAATATTAAGAGAAAGAAGGAATAAAAAATGAAAACAATGATTACAGGTGTTAGACCAACAGGTAGTATAACGCTTGCAAATTATATTGGAGGAATTAAAAAATTTATTGAACAGCAAGATAAATATAAATCATTAATATTTATTGCTGATATACATGGACTTACAACATATATTAATCCGAACGAAATAAGAAATAATATTTTAGATATAACAGCACTTTATTTAGCTTGTGGTATTGACTTATCACATACGATAATATTTCAACAAAGCGATGTTTTAGAACATTGTAATTTAGGCTTTTTAATGGCTTTTCAGTGTGGTGTTGGTGAGCTTTCAAGAATGACACAATATAAATCTAAAAAAGCAGAATTATCTAAGAATAATAAAGATATGGGATTATTTATATATCCTACTCTAATGGCCGCTGATATTTTATTATACGATGCTTCAGTTGTTCCAGTCGGAGCAGATCAAAGACAACATATAGAAAAAACAAGAGATTTAGGAGAAAGATTTAATAAAGTTTATGGTAAAACCTTTGAACTTCCTGAATATCAAATTCCTAAAATTGGAGCTAAAATTATGAATTTGCAAAATCCAAGTATAAAGATGAGCAAGTCAGCTTCAAAAGATGATAAAGGAACAATATTCATATTAGATGACATTGAAATAACTAAAAAGAAAATAATGTCAGCCTGTACAGATAGTGAAGGAAAAGTTTATTTTGATGAAGAAAATAAACCAGGAATATCAAATCTTTTATCTATTGTAGCAGTTATAGATAATTTAAACATAGAAGATGTTTCCAAAAAATATAAAGAATATACTTATAAAGATTTCAAAATCGAAGTTGCCACCAAAGTAACAGAATTTATTTTAAAAATACAGAATGAATTTTATAAATATAGAAATAATGAAGAATATCTAAAAAAAATATTGAAAGAGGGCGCTGCTAAGGCTAGAATTCTTGCTAATAAAAAAATGGAAGAAGTAAAAAAAATAGTAGGCTTGAAGTTTTAATTATTTTTTCAAAATTAGTGCACTAATTCTATATAGCGGCAACAACAAGTCTGTCCGATACTTATTTCCTCTTAAAGATATATTTCAAAGTTATATTAGCTGAGATGCTCAAAATTTTTTAATTTCAAATCGGTTTTTAAAGAAATTACTGAAAATATAAAAATATAAATTAAGCTTTGAAAAAAGCGTAAATTATTTGTTAGAAAAATAAAAAAGTCAAAACATTAAATTAAAGAAACATATATTTAATACGTTCTTTTCGTTTTGACTTAAAATATCTAAAATTTAAATTACTTATTAAAAATTCTATTTAATTTTTCTAACTAATCTAAGTACATTTTTAGAAATTTTTTCATAATTTTTTTTATTTCCTTGATAAAAATCTTCATATTCTGAAGTATAATCTTTACATATTTCACTATATGTAACTGAGTTAATTATATCGCTAATTTTATTTGCTTTGTATTTTAAAAGTTCAAGACTATTTTTAGTATTAATATCATTTACTTCTTTTTTTATAAAGTCTTTATGAATAAAGCCAAAAGAATCAAATTGTATAACATCGTTATCAACTTTTTCCCCAATAGCATGAAAACTAGAATCTAAAATATGTACCGTATTATTTTTATCTAAAACAATATTCATGGTATGATTAATTCTTGCAAAATTATTTTTTTTCAAAGGTTTATATTCAAGGTATAATATTAAATCACCATATTTTTTCACAATATTTTTATCTTCATCACCAAACAAATCAATTTCTTTAGAAGCATCTTCAATATAAGGTTGTAATTCATAACCTGTTAATAATTTATTTTTAAAATTATATTGTATATTTAAACGTGGATGATATGTATAAATTTGAGAACTATCATAACCTAAATTTTGGTAAATTAAATTTAAAAAATTAGCTTTATGACGACAAACAGCGGCGCCTAAAAATATTAAAATACCCACCTTATTAATAGCTATTAAATCTTCGCTTTCTAATTCGTTAAAAGATTTTTTCGTTTCGTCGTCAAAGTTCTTTTTAACAGATAAATATCCATTTCTATACATATAAATAAATGTTTCATATATTTTAACAGGATCATTATCAATTCCAATTTTTTTAAATAAATCAGCTATATTATTAATAATCTCTTTGTAAATTTTATTATTTTCAATAATTATATCTAAAGTGTTTTTAAATAGCATCAAACTCAACTCCCTAAAAATTTACAATTTTTATATTATAACGTATATCTAAATATTTGTAAATATCAAATTAAAAAAACAATAAGCAAATACTTATTGTCAAATTCATTCTATTTCATCAAGTTTTTTAACACTTAATGTAGCCGTAATTCCAGTACCAAAGTTAATCATAACATTATCTATAGTTGTAGATAGGGCCATATCTAATACATCATCAGCTTTTAATTCTACAATAACACTACCATTAAAACTTACAAAATCGTTTGGAATAACCGATTTTGCTATTACTGTTGAAGGTATCATAATAGAATTTTCTCTAACCATCACAGTTATAATGGTATTACTATTTGCAGTAATATTTAAAGAATAATTAATTTCATAAACTCCATCTTGTTCTAATTTTATAGCGTTTTCATTTGTATTTACCACATTAATATTAGCCATTGATTCATTAAGAGGTATTTGTACCCAACGACCCGCTCCCATGGTATTAATTATTGAAGTCATATTATTGTATTTTCCACCATATGCACTTATTAGGGCAGCTCCTGCTGGTCCCATAGGCCCAGTTGGTCCTACTTCTCCTTGCATTCCCTGCTCTCCTTGTTCACCTCGTGGGCCTTGCAATCCTTGTTCACCTTGTTCTCCTGGCACTCCTTGGGGACCTGGTATACCTTGAACTCCTTGCAAACCTTGAATACCCTGTTCACCCTTTGGTCCCATTGGACCTATATCTCCTTTAGGTCCGGTTGGTCCTATTTCGCCTTGTGGACCTCTAATATTACCAACATTAACCCAGTTTCTACCATTGTTTGCCCAAACATAAAGATCACTACCTACTAAATAACTATCACCCAAATTTCCAGTTGGATGTTCTTGTAATAAATCATCTAAACTATTATAAGATCCCATAATAGTAACGCTTGTCCCTGCTGGTCCTGTAGGTCCTGGTTCTCCAGGGTCACCTTTTGGTCCCGTTTCTCCAATTGGTCCCATTAATCCTTGGATTCCTTGTACACCCTCCGGGCCAGTTGGACCTATAACACCAGGCAAACCCCGTTCACCTTGTGGACCTTGTACACCTTGCGGTCCAGTCGGGCCTATTTCACCTTGAGGACCTCTTGGACCTACTGATATATTAGATAAATCCAAAAATGGATAACAACAATTATTACACTTAAAGTTTTTTTGAGCCTTTTTGACTTTTTCTAAGGCTTTTTTATAATTATCATTCATTTTATTCATCCTTCTTTTTATTAAAATAAAAATCTATTTAAGTTTTTGAACAAAAATACTCACAATTGGGCTAGCAGAAGAAGATTCCGTATTTAAAGAACTTGTTTTAACACCTTCAACTACAAAAGTTGCAGTTCCTGTATTTACTAATGCAAACCAATCAGTAGCAGCCACATCTATTATTCCATATCCAGTTAAAATGGAAGAAATATTACTACTACCTTTTACTGAACACCCAGCATATATAGTTTCTTCCGTTAATTTTTTTAAACCTACTGAGATTATATCAGAATTGGGCTGTACATTGTTTTCCATAGGATGAGCTTCGACAATAAAGCCAATTAAATATAATCCTCCTTTTAAAAAAGTTATTGTATCATTTCCACTACTAAAAAATATATCATTATTATCTATTAATTCTTTTTTTAATGGTAAATGACTTTCTGGCTCTACTTCATAACCATTAGGAAAATCTCCACTTGTTGTCATAAATGAAGAAACCAATATTTCTGTTGAGCCTGGCTCTCCTTGGGGTCCTCTTTCACCGGGTTCTCCTTGAGGACCAGGTATACCTGCGGGACCTTGAGGACCCATTTCCCCAGTTGGACCAGTCGGTCCCATTCCGCCTTGAGGCCCTTTTATTTCCCCAACATTTTGCCAAGAATTTGTTTCCTCTGACCAAACATAAAGATCATTACCCACTAGATAAGAATTTCCTGCTTTACCTTCGGGATGAGCTGTCTCTAACTCTTCAAAGTTATTAAAACTACCTAAAATGGTAACTGAAGTTCCGTCAGCTCCAGGATCTCCCTTTGGTCCCATTGGGCCAGTTGCCCCGGTTTCACCAGCTATTCCTTGTAAACCTTGCTCACCTTGCGGTCCGGTTGGACCTGTCTCCCCTTGAACTCCTTGAGGACCAGTGGGACCAATCTCACCTTGAGGTCCAGTTGGACCTAAACCTTTATTTTCATTGATAAAACATATTTGACTAAAATGATATTTTTGCTGTTCACATTTTATTTTTTCTAAAGCTCTTTTTTTTGTATCCATAATTTCACCTAACCTAAGTATTGGATAACCATAGTAAGTACTGAATTTATAAAATAAGAACTTGAAGTTGTATCAGTTAGTAAAGGTGTATTAAAGTTTAAAGTTTGTTTAGACATATTTACTATTTCATACTCATCTGTAGTTGGATCTCCTACTACAAATAAACCTTGAGCTGAAATTCTAATATTAGGTTCTTTAGAATACCAAGAGCTACCACCAGCATAAACTATATTTTCATTAACTTTTTTAAAACCAAGAGCCACAATATCAGTATCGGGATTAAAATTATCATCTGTATTTACCATAGCACAAGCAACTAAATCTATTTTATATGTACCAGCTTTTTTAAATTTTAATGTACTTTGATTTGTTATTGTGACTAATCCGGTATAATCAACTTCTACTCTACCAATAGGTAATCTTCCATTAGAGGGTATTTCATATCCCGTACTGGTATTATTATTAAAAGTAACTACATAAGCTGTCTCAATTTGTTGTATTCCTGGTCCAGTTGGGCCAATTGGTCCCATCGGACCGATTGGCCCTTGTTCTCCCTGCTCGCCTTTTTCACCTCTAGGGCCTGGAATTCCTTGCGGACCTTGCACTCCTTGCGGGCCAGTTTCACCAGTTAAACCGGAGTCCCCTTTATCACCTTTTGGACCTCTAATAACACCAACATTAGTCCAATCTTTAATATTAGGAGACCAAACGTATAAATTATCACCAACTAAATAGCCATCACCAGGATTACCTACTGGATGTTCCTTTTGCAAATCTGTTAAATCAGTATAAGAGCCCAATATTGTGACACTTGTACCCGGTACTCCTCTAGGTCCGGTTGGACCGGTTTCACCATTAGCTCCCGCTGGTATAACAAAATTAAAAATATGATTTAGTCCCTCACCACTATCGATTACGCTAGCAAGACTACCTGGTATTCCCGTTTCGACAGTACCAATTTGCAGAGTTGAATTTTCCCCATTTAATCC
>CANQYF010000052.1 GCA_947628075.1 uncultured Bacilli bacterium
ACTTATTTAACAATTTTATTTTACTAATTTTCTTACTGGCGTATACGTTCTTCCTAATTCTTCGGAAATATTTTCTTTACCATAATGCATGGCATCCATACAAAGTAGTAAATCATCCATACAATCTACTATTTCAATCCCCGTTAAATCTTGCTCTTTTATATATGTAAGATTAGATATATATGTCTTATTAATTAAACCATTTGCAAAAGCGGAAACAAATTCATTAGTGCCTTTAGTAAATAGTCCAAATGTAGCACAGACAAATATTCTTTGAGCTCCTCTTTCCTTAAGCTCTTTAGCTGTTTCAATAATTGTTCCACCCGAAGCAATCATATCATCTACTAAAATAACATCTTTGTTTAAAGGACTCTCACCTACAAATTGTTTAGATATTAATGGATTTTTCCCATCAACTATAGTAGTAACATCTCTTCTTTTAGAAAAGAAAGCATAATTACAACCAAAACGATCAGCAAAATGGCGAGCTCTTTCTTGCGCTCCTTCATCAGGGGCTACGATTAAAATACTTTCCGGATTTTCATAATTAATATTCTCTTTGGTTACAATATGATTTAAAACTGTATTTGTAATAAACATATTGTCAAAATTATGTTTAGATATAGCTGATGCAATATTGGGATCATGAGCATCAACAGTTAAAACATTTTTAAATCCTAAATAATGACACTCTCTTAAAAAATCTGCAGCTTCGATTGACTCTCCAAAAACCCGACGATGTTGTCTTCCATATGGTAAAAAAGGAACAACTAAAACCTTTCTTTGTGGATTATCTTTAAGTCCTCCGACAGTTCTTGATATATCTCTAACATGATCATCGGGAGATAATATTTGACCTGTATAAGAGTTTGGGGTCTTATCATTAACATCACAAATAATATATACATCTTGATCACGACATTCTGTAGGTAAAACTACTTTTCCCGCTCCATCTTGAAATCTTACAAATTTAGCATCAACAATTTCTTCTTGGGGTACTCTCTTTTTTAATTCTTTCAAACAATCATTAATAAAAATAAATTTTCTTTTTACTTCCATAAAACTCCTCATATTTTTAAAGTTATTACCCCTAATTATCTCTTAATTTAATTATATATTTTTGCTCTCTATTTGTAAACATCCTTAACAAAATTTGTCAAAAAAAAACTAAATTTTCATTTAGCCTTTTTAATTTTTCTTTCAAAATGATTTTTAGTTTTTAAACTATTTTCCATATTTTCTTCTTTATTGTTTCTTTCTAAATCATAACCATAAGGATTAAAATAATTTTGCATTCTTATTTTATAATCTTCATTTAAAAAATTATAACCATTTTTATAATCATTATTTTTAAGCATACTATCACCAATAATATTATGCTTAAATAATTTATAAAATATTCGTAAATTTTTGTTCTTCTTCCTCTTTTAAAGTAATGACTTTGCGAGTTTTGACTGCTTCATATATTAATGATTCATAGTCAATTAATTTTTCATATTCTACACATTTACTTTTTTCAGGATTTATAACCGGATGATCAGGTACAAAAATGGTACAGCAATCTTCATATGGCAAAATACTTGTTTCATATGTTTCTATTTTTCTGGCTATATCAATAATTTCTAATTTATCTAAACATGCAACTGGTCTTATAACTGGCGTTTTGATAACTTCATTAATAGCTGAAATACTTGTCAAAGTTTGACTTGCTACTTGACCAATTGATTCACCATTGATAATAACCTTAGCATTAATTCTTGCTGATACAATAGCGCTTATTCTATACATCATTCTTCGCATTATTGTAATTAAATATTCATGAGGAATATTTTTATATATAGCCTCTTGAATAGCAGTAAAATTAATCACATGTAATTTAATATCATTATTATATACAGCTAATTTTTGTGCTAAACTCATTACTTTCTCTAAGGCTTTTTGACTAGTATGAGGTGGACTTTCAAAATAGATGGCTTCTAATTTAATTCCTCTTTTCATAGCTAAATAACCCGCGACAGGAGAATCAATACCGCCACTTAACATTAATAAGCCTTTGCCAAGACTAGAAACTGGATAACCACCACTACCCTTATACTCATCAAAATAAATTAATATTTCATTAACTCTTATTTCCACATTTATTATAATTTCTGGATTATTAACATCAACTTTTATATTTTGAATATTTTTTAAAACAAAAGCTCCCAACATTTTTCTTAAAGTCATACTGTCATATGGATAACTTTTATTACTTCTTTTAACTTCAACTTTAAAACTTTGAAATTTTTTATTTTTTAAAAGTTCTATAATATTATTTTGAATGTCCTCAACATCTTTATTTAAAGTTTTATAGCCAATAACAATTTCATGAATGCCAAATATTTTTTTAAGTTTTAAAATGGTTTTATCAAAATCTTCTAAAGAAGGAATAATAAACATTCGGCCATAATCATATTTAATTTCGACATTTTTTAATTTCTTTTGAATATTATTATGAAGTATTTTTAAGAAATAATTGCGATTATCTTTCTTTGTTGAAAGTTCTCCATATTTCAAAAAGATAATTTTTTGCATAAATTCACCACCAATTAAATTTTTAACTTCATATATTCTACTTCAAAAACTTCTAAAAATCTATTAATTTCTAACACTGTTGTTTGATGCGATAAACTTATTCTAAGACAAGACTTACTTCTTTCTAAATCATTATATATCGCCATTACACCATTAGATATTTCTGGAAATACATTAGTACTCACATAAAATTCATTATTAGATAAAGCATTACCTAGGGATTCAGCATTAATATTTTCAAGACTTATACTTAAAATATGGGGAATTGAATATTTACTTTTATTAATTTTTATTCCCTCTATTTTTTCTAACTTTGATATAATTCTTTCATTCAATAAATTAACATATCTTTCTCGTTTATCTATATCTTTTAAAGCTATCTTTAAGGCATCTTTCATACTTACTATTAAAGGAAGGGCTACAACACCAGGTTTGTAGATACCATCTACCTTTTTTCCATAGATAAGTGGAGACATTTCAATAGTATTATTTTTATATAAAAAACCAATTCCTTTAGGGCCATAAAATTTATGAGCAGTTACACTTCCTAAATCTATATCTCGAAAATTAATTGGAGTCTTACCAATAGCTTGACTTAAATCAGAATGAAAAATGGTGGCAGGATTTTCTTTTTTAATAATTTGTCTTAACATTTTTAATGGTTGCCTTACTCCGGTTTCATAATTAACAGCACTAATACTTACTAATATTGTATCTTCTCTTATCAATTTTTTTAAATCGTCAAAAATAATTAGACCATCTTCATCATTAGCAACATAACTGATTTCAAAACCTAATGTTACTAAATAATTACATATTTCATAAATAGAAGAATGTTCTAACTTGGACACAATTATATGTTTACCTTTTTTATGATTAGCAAGTGCTACTCCAATTAAAGCCATATTATTTGCTTCAGTGGCACCATTTGTATAAATGATTTCACTATCCATAACATTAAACATGTTACTAATTTCTTTGGTAGTTTGATCTAATAATTTTTTACTTTTTTCCCCTAATTTATTATTAGTACTAACATCTCCAATATATTCTTTAGAAATTTTAACGTATGTATCTAAAGCTTCTAGAGAAACCGGGGTTGTTGTACTATAATCTAAATACGTCATTTTATCACTCCAATTATATATTAAGTATATCAAAAAAATAGATGTGTTGCCACATCTACTTATACTCTTCTAATAATCTTTCATGAATTCCCGGTTCAATAATATTAATAGCGTTAATAGCATTCTCTAAACTATTTTTAAAGTTACCTTTATAAAATGCATTTTCAGCTTTAATTAATCCTAAATCTACATCTTTATTATTAACACGATATCTATTACCATAAACTATAGCAGTCTCGGCCATTTTGGCAGTTTTAATTGTTTCATTTATAGTGTTATATACTTTTAAAACTAAATCTCTGGCTGTATCTACTCTTAAATTTAAAGTTTTTATAGAAATTGGCCTTTTATCTAATTCTTTGACCATTTCATTAATGGCTAAAGTAGCTTCACTTAATTCAACATAATAATTTTTAGGAGTAACTGGTAGTTTATAACTACGAACCTTTTCTTTAGCTTGTGATAAAATATCTTTAATTTCATCTAGTTGATCTCTTGCTCTTAATTCATCTTCTTTTAAACTTCCTAAAGTTCGAAGCGCTAAATTTAATTTTTCTTCTCCTTTAGTTAATTTATTATTTAATATTTCCATTTCTTTATTCAATCTAGAATAAGCTAAAGTCTTATTTCTTTCCATCTCCACTACATGATCATAAGAAGCTCTTATATTAGCAAATTCTTCTTTTATTTCACTTATCACTAAAACTTCATCATCTGTTAAATCATAACTATATTTTATATCGTCAATTTTACGATATAATTCATTATTTATTTTTTCTAATTTGCTGACTTTTAATAAAATACTTCTTTTATATTCTTCATATAAATTCTTAGTAAGTCTTTCTTTATCAAAATCATTATATAAAGAGTCAAAATAATCTAACATTGTTTTTAATTCAAATATTGAATCAACTACATTTAAAACATTTAAACGACTAAATATATCTTGAATTTTCTTATTAGCTTCTTCAATATTGTATTCAATATTCAAATAATCTAAATTATATCCCTCTAGTTTCATTTTATGATAAATACTATTTATTTCTTCAATTCGCTTAGGAATTAATATACCACCCATACTGACAATAGATTTTGTTTCTTTGATGACTATTTTTAAATTACCAATAATATCATCGATAGCTTTAACTATTTTACCTACTTCTAAATATTCATTCTTTTCCATCGCTATTTCAAAAGCACTAAATAATTTATCGACATTCTCAAATTGTAATTCTAATGGTGTTT
The DNA here is from genome assembly GCA_947628075.1 of uncultured Bacilli bacterium. GTDB lineage: Bacteria > Bacillota_I > Bacilli_A > RF39 > UBA660 > SIG200. Next base: position 4,947 of record CANQYF010000052.1, read on the forward strand.
TTATAATTTCATAGTCTTTTTCATTATTATTATAAATAGTTTTTATTTCTCTATAATCAGCTTTTAATTTAATAATTGTTTCTCTATTTCTTTCTTCTGATAGGGTTATCTCTCTTATTTCATCTAATAAAAAATCCGCTTTTGTTTTTAAATAATTTATATTAAGCTCGGCATCAATTAAACCTTTTTTTAGTTTATTATAATCCCTTTCATTAAAATCATTTTGTAACTCAATTATTTCATCTGTAATTTTAGGAATTTCTTTATCTCTAATATTTTCAAATCTTTTTTGCCAACTTTTGTATTTCTTTTTTAATTCGACATTACTAACTAAAGCTTCAACTTTATTTAATTCAGATAAAATAGAAGAAGAAATGATTAAATTCTTATCTCTTTCTAAAAGATTAATCTCATTAGATAATTTTTTTCGATATCTTTTATTCATTAATATTAAAACTATTACAACAATTATCATTGTAATAACGTAATAAGAACCTGCAATTAGTAAAAATGTTTCTCGACTCATATTAATACACCTTACCATAAACATTTTAACATATAATTTCTAATTTTAGAATAGTCGAAAATATATTTTTCCAATTTTATTTTAAATTGTAATTTAAAAAATGAAGTGCACAGAAGTTGTGCAGTAAATTTTATAATCATATATAATATCTTTTAAGCAATTTA
>CANQYF010000053.1 GCA_947628075.1 uncultured Bacilli bacterium
GACTTAAAGCAATGTTAGAAAAAAATATTGATGATTTAAAAAAATATTTGTAAAAACCAGTAGTATAATGCAAATTTTTAAGAAATATTATTGACATTTATTTCCAAATTGTATTATACTATTGGAGTAATGCCCGATTAGCTCAGTCGGTAGAGCGCACGGCTGTTAACCGTTAGGTCGTAGGTTCGAGTCCTACATCGGGCGCCATTTAAAAATAAACTTCCTATTTGGGGAGTTTTTTTAAATTAATATAATATTCTTTTTTATGAGATTTTATGATATACTTTTAATAAGTGATAAGTTATGAAAAAGTTAAATCTTTATAATTTATATTTTATATTTATTTTTGGCTGCATAGCTGGCTGGTTTATTGAAGGCGCATGGTCTTTTTTAAAAAAAGGATTATTAATTAATCATTCAGCTTTAGTAATTGGGCCATTTAATGTTGCTTACGGAATATGCGCAGTTGGTTTGTCGTCATTATTATTTAAATTTAAGGATTCATCTTTTTTAAAAATATTTTTAATCGGTTTTATTGGGGGCTCCATTTTAGAATATTTAATGAGTTTAGGAATGGAGATGTTTTTAGGCTTTACCGCTTGGGATTACTCTCATAAATTTTTAAATATAAATGGTCGGATTTGTTTTACATATTCAGTTTTCTGGGGGCTATTAGGTATTTTATGGATTAAAATATGTTATCCTCGTATCATAAAATTTATTGAAAAAATTGATGTTAAGGTAGGAAAAATTATCATAATATGTCTTTCAGTATTTTTACTTTTAGATTTTGGCTTAACCATGAGTGCCATTAATAGAGCAAGAGCCTTTGATAAAGGTATTGCTCCTCAAAATAGTTATGAAAAGTTTTTAGATAAAACCTTTAATACAGCTTATTTAAAAAATATGTTTAATAATAATTGGTAGGTTATATGAAAATATTAGTTTTATCATGTCCCACTGGGGGAGGCCATAACACATGTGCCAAATACATTGTAGAAGAATTTTTAAAAAATAATATAGTTTGTGAATTTAAAAACTATTTAGATATTATTGGTGCAAACACTTCAAATATGGTTGAAAAGTTATATTTAGATTCAACAAAAGGTTCGGGAATAATTTTTAAAAATATTTATAAATTAGGAGAACTTTATGATAAAAGCAATTTAATAAGTCCTGTTTATATTTTTAATAAAATTCAAAAAGATAAATTAGCTAATTTTATAATTAATAATAAATATGATTTAGTTATTTGTACCCATTTATTTCCTAGCATGGCATTAACTGCTTTAAATAGAGAAATGAAAATTCCATTTATAAATGTTGCAACTGACTATGAATGTATTCCTTTTTGGGATGAAACTAAACCAGACTATTTTGTGATACCTAGTGAATTATTAATACCACGGTTTTTAGCTAAAGGTTTTTCAAAAGAAATATTATTACCTTTTGGTATTCCTATTGCTTCTGATTTTTTAAAAATAAAAGAGGAAAACTTATTACCAAAAGACAAAGATATTGTTTTAATAGTATCAGGTAGTATGGGGTTTGGCAATATCAAAAATTTAATCTTAAAATTGCTAGCTAATATCAAAGGTGTTTATTTTGTAGTTATTTGTGGCAATAACACCGAATTAAAAACAAGTTTAGATAAAATAAATAATTCTAATTTGCTAGTTGTAGGTTTTACTAAACAAATGAATTATTATATAAAAAATAGCACTATTGTAGTTACAAAGCCAGGTGGTCTTACAACGACAGAAGTAGCAGTAATTAATAAACCTTTAATTCATATGATGCCAATTCCAGGGGTGGAAAATTATAATGCCCAATTTTTTTCTCAATATGAGATGAGTTTAACTGCTTTAAATATAGGAGAAGTAATTTTAAATGTTAAAACTTTACTTAATAATAAAAATTTGCAACAAAAAATGATTATTAATCAAAGAAAAATTATTAATAAAAATGGAGCTTCTGATTTAGTAAAATTTGTTATTAATAAATATAAATAAAAATAAAAAAATCAAAGTTTAAAGCTTTGATTTTATATTTTTTAATATTCTGCCTTTGCCTACATTTTCTTTATTTATATCTTCTATATTAATATTTAATGTTGGTTCAATTATATGAAAATAATTTGTTAAACAATTAACCATATCAGTATATAATTTTATAGCAACTTGATAATTTTTTTCTTTAATATATGAAGATACTGGTAATAAATATTTAATTAAAATATTTAAGGCTAAATCATAAGGATTATCACTATTAGTAATTTTTTCACTAATAAGTGGGCCAATTTGGTCATATTGAATAAGAAGAGGTAAATAATCAGGGTTAGGCCTTAAAATATTTTCTCTAAATTCTCTTAAAGTTTGTAAAAGTTCACAATTATCATCATAACTTAATATATTACATACTATTGTGGTAATATAACATCCGGAGGGTTTATAACCGCCATTATTATAAATATTTTGATTTAATGTATAATCATAATGACAGGCTCTTTCAGTAGGTTCCCGATAACCACGACCTTTTAAACAATAAAATTTATCTTTACTAGAATATTTTTCTTTGTTAGTATAGTCTAAATAAATGCATTCTCCGCATACTTTTTCCATATTGATTTCTCCTTTAAGGGGCAAGATTATTATAAAACATTAATATCTTTTGTCAATATTTAATTATTATGTTATACTAATATCGGTGATTGTATGGAGAATGAATTTCTTTCCCTAATCGACGTTTACGGTGAAAATTTAACTGAAAAGGAATATATAACAAACCCCGCTATTGCAAGGGATAATGAAATAAAAGAATGTATTTTGACGTTATTAACCCCAGAAAAAAGTGCTCTTTTAGTAGGTAAAGCGGGAATAGGTAAGACCGCTATTGTTGAAGGACTTGCATATCGCATTCAAAGAAACGAAGTGCCTGAGGCTTTAAAGGGATGGTCTATAATTAAAATTAATGTTGCTAGTTTAATCGGCGTATCCCAAAATCAAAATGAAACTCAAAGTAAACTTGATTTAATAATAAGAGAAATAGCTAAAAGAGAAAAAACAATTCTTTTTATTGATGAAACACATCTTTTAGTTAATCGAAGCGGTGGTATGGACTTTGCTAACTTATTGAAACCAAGTCTTGACCGAGGAACGATTAAAATGATCGGAGCAACTACACAAGAAGAGTATGAAACTTATATTTTAAGAGATCGAGCTTTTTTAAGAAGATTTCAAAAGATTGAAGTATTAGAAACTGATAAAGAAACAACAGTTAAAATATTAATGGGAACAATTCCTAAACTTGAACATCAGATTGGAGTTAAAATTTCTTATCAACCATTTCAAATCGAGAAATTTCTTAAATTTATTGTAGAAATGACTGATGAATATAAAAGAATATATGAAATATCAAGTAGATATCCAGATATTTGCTTAACAATTTTAGCTAATGCTTTTACTTATGCTTTGTATGATAATGAAAAAGTGGTTACTTGTAAACATTTTTATAAAGCAATATGTAATACAAAAAGTGTTTATGAAGATGTTAAAATAAAGGAAATTGAAAGATTTAAAATTGAATTTGCTGATTTTATTAAAAATGAAAATGTTAATTTAAATGAAAAAGCTTAGTTTAATCTAATTTATATTGCTTTTTTATTTTTTTTTTGATATTATTTAATCGTTACGGCGGAATTGGTGAAGTGGTTAACACGCCGGATTGTGGCTCCGGTATGCAAGGGTTCGATTCCCTTATTCCGCCCCATAATGGATGATAAAAGTTCATAATACCATAGTATTATGAATTTTTTTGTTTATAGGAAGTTTAAAAAAGGATTAATTGATAATTGAAAAATTTTAAATAATATCGATAGAAACTAGTAAAATTATAGCTATATGTAAAATTTTTACCATTTTTTACCAAGTGATGATATAATATAGCCGAAAAGCGGTGAACTAATATGATGGATTTTTATGATTTACTGGGAGTAAAAGAAAATGATTCTAAACAAAAAATTAAAATAGCTTATGGTAAAATGATTAAAAAATATCATTATGATATCAAAGAAGAAGAAAACACTAATCAAGTAATAAAATCATTAAAAGAGGCCAAAGAAACTCTTTTAGATGATGAAAAAAGAGAAAAATATAATTTAATACTTGAAGAAATTAAACACTCTAAACAATTTTCTGTTGACGAAGAAGAAACTTATAGTTTTAAGCTAGAAGATTATTATGAAATTTATCCTGATATTACTAAAAGACAAATTTTATTTAATTATTTAAAAAATGGTGTAGATAAATGGTTATTAAAAATATTAAGACTTATAGTAGTAATATTAAATTTTTTACTTTTTATTATAATTAAAGGAGTAACCTACGGTGTTGTTTTCTTAATTTATTTAATTAGTGGTTTTATTGATAAAGTAGTAGGGTTAATAATGCTTATAGGAATATTATCTTTATTTTTATTAGCTAAAGAAAAAAGCCCTAATGTAATTCCTTTAATACCTGCTAATATAGAAAGCTTTTGTTTTTGTTCTATTATTGCTTTTATAATTCAAATGTTAAAATATTTTGTTTTAGAAAGTTCATTTAACTTGTATGCTTTTTGGGTTAATCTTGAAAATAAATTTTTTATTAAAATATTGATGAATTAAAAATATCTTCCCAAGGATCTTTTCTTTTTAATCTTTTAATTGCTTCTTTGATACCTATCTCATTTGGTTTAACTTTATCCAGTTCACTCCATTTAATTGGCATGGAAATAGCACATTTTTTTCGTAACCGAATAGAATATGGAGCAACACTAGTTGATGATCTAGTATTTCTAACCCAATCAATAAATATTTTACCATTTCTTTTATTTTTTCTTATATTACTTGTATACTTATTTGGCCATTTAGTTTCCATTAAAACAGCAATATTCTTAGCTGTTTTTCTAAATTGTTGCCAATTCATTTCTTTTTCAATTGGTACAATTACATGAAACCCTTTGCCACCACTTGTTTTTAAATATGATTTTAAGTTAAGACTATCTAAAATACTTTTTAAGTCTTTAACTCCTTCCCGTAATTTATTGATATTTAGTTTTTCATCGGGGTCAAGATCAAATACCATTATATCTGGTTTTTCTAACTTATTTATAGTACTTCCCCAGGTATGAAATTCAAAACTATTCATTTGTACTTCTGATATTAAACCATAACTATTTTTAATATAATAATAGTCTTCTTTCTTATTATTTTCATTTTCTAAATATATTACACCAATGCCTTTATTTTTATTTTCTAAATGTTTTTTAAAAAATTTATCACCACTAATTCCATCCGGGCATCTAATGGTGCTAATTATTCTATTTTTAATAAGTGGTATCATTCTTTTGGCAATTAATTCATAATAACAAGCAATATCTGATTTAGTAATAGTGGGATTTTTAAAAATTATTTTATTGGGATGAGTTATAGTAATTCCTTCTATTTTTAATTCGTTTTTATTATCCTTTTCTTTTTTCATATTAACCACACATTCCTTTCACTTTGTTCAAGGCACACATAGTCATGAAACTTGAACAAAATTTATTT
>CANQYF010000054.1 GCA_947628075.1 uncultured Bacilli bacterium
ATCTTTATTAACCGAAAAAGATAAACCCATAGCTTCATTTTTACCATGATAAGGATCTTGCCCCACAATTACAACTTTGACATTTTTATAAGGGGTTAATTTTAAAGCATTAAAAATAAAATTTTTGGGTGGATAAACTATTTTTTCTTTATACTTTTCATCTATCATGTGCAAAAATCTTTTGAATCCTGGACTTTCTTCAATTACCTTTAATACTTGATCCCAATCATTTCCTATCATAATTACTCCTATTTTATTTATGGTAACTTTCGTTATTATTTATTTTAAAACTTCTATATATTTGTTCTAATAATATAGCTCTAAATAACCCATGGGGGAAAGTCAAATCAGAAAAACTAATTTCTTCTTGACATAAATCTATTATTTTACTATCTAACCCATTAGAGCCCCCAATTATAAACGTTAAATTAGCATGATAATTAAATAAATTATCAATATGACCTGCTAAAGATTCACTAGTATACTTTTTACCATTAATACTTAACGCAATATTATAATCTTTTGTATCAATAACTTTTAATAAAGAAGAAGTTTCTATATTTATATTATCATTATCTTTTACTTCTATAATCATTATTTTATGGTATTTATTTATTCTTTCATAATAATCATTAATAAGTTCTTTTAAATATCCTTCTTTAATTTTTCCTACACAAATAATTTTTATCATAATTTTATCTCTTCTTTAATTTCAATTACTTCACTAGGCTCATATTGACCCGCAACTTTTATATTCTTAAATTTAATATTATATTCTTTTAAGGTATCCTTAACTGTTTTTAAAGCTAATTCAGCTGTATTATTAACCTCACTTAAATGCATTAAATATACTTCTTTGGTATTTTCACCAATTAATTTAGATAAGTAAAAACCTGCTGCTTGATTAGAAAGGTGGCCTTCATCCGATAAAACTCTTCTTTTTAACCAATCAGGATATGGGCCATGAGTAAGCATTTCGACATCATGATTACTTTCTAATAAATATACATTTCGATTTTTAAGAAGATTAAAATATTTACTTCTGATATATCCCGTATCAGTTATTAAGACAACTGAATTATTTCCTTCTTCAATAATAAAATTTCGAGATGCAACGGCATCATGACTAGATTTAATAGCGTAGATATTTATATCATCAATATCTATCTCATTACTATAGGTATTTATATTTTCATAACCTTGAATACTTTCATAACTATCAAACATTTCTTTAGGCATATATATTTTTGCTTTATAAGTTTTAATAAAAGTTTCTAAAGCCGAAATATGATCTGAATGTAAATGACTTATTAAAATTATATCAATCGATTTAGGATCAACATTAATACTTTTAAGAGAATCTACTATATATTTTTTATTTTTACCCATATCAATTAGAATATGATGATTGTTGGTCTCAATATATGTAGAATTTCCCTTTGATCCACTTGCTAAAACACAAACTTTCATTATCTATATAAATCCCTTGGATTAAAGTACTTACCACCTGCTCTTGGATCTCCCGTTGAAACAGCAAAATGTAAGTGCATTCCTGTTGATGAACCACTATTTCCCATATAACCAACAATCGTTCCTCTGGATACAGTTTGACCAACTTTAACTGGTATTCTATTAATCATATGACCATACAAAGTAAAATAATTATTACCATGATCTATTACGACGTAATTACCAAAACCACTACCACATGTATTACCATAATAACCATTATCAGGACATCCAGTATTTACATGAATAACAACCCCATCGTTCGCCGCATAAATATTTGAGCCCCAGCCAGTTCCGGAAATATCTATACCACCATGAACTTTACCCCATCTTGGTGCAAATTCACTTGTAATAGCATAAGGACTTGTTGTTGGCCAACGCCATCCAGAACCAGTATCAACATAAGTTTGAGTGCCCCAAACTACAGATTGTCTTCCTTTAACAGTAATTTGATCAATTTTTGTTCTTATTGGAATATTATTAATAATTTTTGCTTCCCCATTTGGTTCTCCATTAACAACTGAATATTCTTTTGTTTGAATTGATAAGCCTTTGATGCCAGGTTGCTTTATTTCTGAATAACCACTTGGTTTAGAATTATCCCTTTCTGTCTTAGTATCATAATCTTCTTCTACTTCCAACATTTCTTTAACAGCATAAGCAAATGATATCTCAGGATCAATTAAAGTTATATTAACTGTATCTCCAATTGCAAGTAAGGAATCTTTACTTGCATATTTAGGATTAGCTATTAAAAATTCTTGCGTATTTAAAGTATTAGCTTCACTAATAGATTCAATTGAATCACCAGCTTTAATTGTATAACTTTGTTCTTTATAATTAAAACCAAATAATAATTGTTGCGCTAATTCATCACTATTATCATAAATCTTTTCATTAATACTTATATATTTTTCTCTAATAGTTATATCTTCAATAATTTTCATATCGCTATAGTATATACCAATATCATCTAAATCTTCTTGGGTACCATTTAAAAATGCTTCATAATCATCTTCATCAACAAATGCTAAAATAAAATCTCTAATTGCTTCAAATAAAACATTTTTATCTAAAACATAAAATTGAAAACTATCATGATCATCAGTTTGGGATACACTAACTTCATAACCATGAATGGTAAAATCTTGCATACCTTCAATTTGCTTATAAATAGTATCAATGTCTGATACTTCGGTATTATATGAATAAGTTTCAACTATTTTTAAACTATCAGGAGGATAAACATTCTTAACATTATATTTAGCTTTTATATCTTGTTGACGTTCATCAATTAAATTATATAATGCTTCTTTATCACTAATGGCTCCAATTACTTCACCATCTAAATAAATATTATAAACTTGTTTTCCTTCATTGATTTTATTATAACTATCAAAAGCAAAATACAACATTATAATTATGGCACATAATAAAGTTATATATATTTTATCTTTAATTTTCATTAATTCTCATCCTCAACATTCAAAGCAACACTTCTAAATGCGCTCATGCTTAATTCAAATAATAAATCAATTGTTCCTAAACTACCTTTACGATGTTTAGCAATAACTAATTCCGCAGGAACAATTTTTTCTTTTTGATCTTTTTTAGCCTCATGATAATCTTTTCGATTTATAAATAAAACTAAGTCAGCATCTTGTTCAATTGAACCAGACTCTCTTAAATCAGATAACATTGGGGTATTTCCTTCTCTTTTCGAAGTAACACTACTACGATTTAATTGAGCTAAGGCAATTACAGGAACCCCTAACTCTAAAGCCATAGTTTTTAAACTACGAGAAATTTCTGATACTTCAACTTGTCTTGATTCCACTTTTTTATTTCCCATCGTTACTAATTGTAAATAGTCTATAACTACTAAACCTAAACCATTGGGCATATTAGCAAGTCTTCTACATTTAGCTTTTATCTCTGGTAACGTAACTCCTAAATTGTCTTCAATATATAAGTTAGTATCAGCAAGTTCATTCATCGCTTCGTTATAGCGTTTCCAATCCCTTTCGGCCATTTGACCAGTTTGTAATTTATAACCTTCAATACCTCCAAGAGCACTAATAATACGATTAACTAATTGTTCAGATGTCATTTCTAAATTGAATATTGCTATTGCTTTTTTCGTTGTTTTGGCAGCATAAGTGGCCATATTTAAAGCTAACGCTGTTTTACCCATACCAGGGCGAGCCGCTAAAATAATAAGTTCTCCTGGTTGAAAACCAGTTGTAATTCGATCAAAATCATAAAAACCAGTTTCTAATCCTGTTATCAATTTTTTATTTTTTGCTAATTCTTCTAGTTTAGCTTGGGCTCTTCTTAATATTTCTTGAATAGGTACAAACTCTTTAACAGTTCTTGCTTTAACAACATTAAGAATTTTTCTTTCAGCATCGTCTAAAACTGTCGTAATATTTTCTTCGTCATACGCCTCAGTAACTATTTCAGTGGCAGTATTTATAACCGTCCTTCTTAAAGCATGTTCTTTAATAATTCCTATATAATATTCTAAATTAGCGGTAGTAATTACTGAGTCAATTACTTCACTAATGTAAGCAATGCCTCCAACTGCATTAAGTCTTTTTTTCTTATCTAATTCTTCCTTTACCATATTGGCATCAATAGGAAGACCAGCACTATGTAAATCAGCTATGGCTTCAAATAAAAACTTATTTCTTTCATCAAAAAACATATCCGCATTTACTTCATCGCATATTTCCTCAACTAAACTATTATCTATAAATGTAACCCCTAATACACTCATTTCCGCTTCTTTATTTGAAGGCATAACTCTTGGCATATAAAACTCCTACTTTTCTAAAACAACATTAATATAAAATTTAACTTTTTTATGAAGCTCAACTAATACTTTATGAACTCCCAAAGTATCAATATTTTCTGTAATTTTTAAATTTCTTTTATCTATATCATAACCTAATTTCTTTATTTCTTCACTTATTTGTTTGCTTGAAACATTACCAAATACTTTATCCATTGCCCCTGTATTAACTTTAAATTTAATTTCTTTATTTTCTAACTTCTCTTTAATTTTATTTAATTTATCTATTAAAGCTTTCTCTTCTTCTTCCCGATCAAACAACTCTTTATCTAATACTTTTTTGCTACCTTTGGTATATAAAACTCCTAATTTATTTTTAATCAAATAGTTTTTACCATAACCATCGCTAACTTCTATTATATCGTCTTTTTTTCCTTTTCCTTTAACATCTTCAAGTAATATAATTTTCATATAATCCTCCTTGATAAGTCTTTATTATTATAACATAAAAATTTAGTAATTAGAATACTAGGTCATAATCTTCCATTTTCTCTCTTTTCCAGTAGCAGATAATTTTAGAATCTTCTCATCTTTTAGTATTTTTATATATCTTCTAACTGTTCTTTCTGTAACATCATACTTTTTCATTAAATCTCTTTGCGTAATTTTGGGCTCGTCATTTATATCTTTTAAAATATCTAATAACAAATTATAATTTATAGCTTTCATAATATACTCCTCTACTTATATATATTGAAGTATATTTTAAATTTCCTTTTTACAAATTAAAAAACTGTTAAGAATTTTTATTTCATAACAGTTAGTTTTTTTTGGATAAATGTTCTTTAAATCTTAATTTACTATTGCTTTTCGTCTATTTCGCTTGGTAATAATACATTGCCATTTCTACTAGTTTCTTTTAATCTTTCTTCTATCCACTCTCTATTTGCTTCGTCTTTTACTATTATGGTTATGCCATTTTTTACACCAGAAAACATATTATCATAAGACTCTACTTGTTTAAATTCTGCATTCCTTAAATCTAAATATTCTAATGATTTCATATCTCGAAACATGCTATTCATAACAACTACTTTCTTTGTATTAAAATTTGATAAATCAAGTTCTTGTAAAGAACTCATATTATAAAACATAGTTGACATAGTAGTGACCTTACTCACATCAAAATT
>CANQYF010000055.1 GCA_947628075.1 uncultured Bacilli bacterium
AAGGAACAGATTTACAGTCTGCCGCGTTTGACCACTTCGCTACCCCTCCATAAAGTAAATAAAATAATGGTGCCGACAGAGGGAATCGAACCCCCAACCTACTGATTACAAGTCAGTTGCGCTACCAATTACGCTATGTCGGCACAAAAAAATAATGGTGGGCGATATAGGACTCGAACCTATGACATCTTGCTTGTAAGGCAAGCACTCTAACCAACTGAGCTAATCGCCCGACTTAAGGACATTATTCCCACGACAATTAAGATTATACTATACAAAAATGAATTATGCAATCATTTTTTACACTTTTATTTAAAAAAGCAAGCCTTTTTGAATTGCATAAGGAATAAAATGATCACGGATAGAAGACGACAAATTATAATCTTTTTCGCCCAAAGAATACCAATGATAATCTAAAATTTCATCATTTGGCATTAAATTTACATGAATTTTTTTAGTTGCTAAAAACAAATTCATTTCAATTATTATATCAGTGTCACTAGCAGCGGCTTCCTTAAAACACATAATTGGTAATAAATCTTCTTCACAGAATTCAAAACCTCTTCCTACTTCTTCATTTACTTCTCTTAAGGCTGCTGTAATCTCGGTTTCGCCTGTTTCAATGCCTCCACCAACTAAAGTCCAAGAATTAGTTTTACTACTTCTTACTGATCTTACAATTAGTAACTTACCATCTTCAATAAAGGCTATTCCCACAGTTCTTTTTAATTTATCCATACCTAAACACTTCTCTTTACTCTATAATTATACAATAAAAAGTTATTATTTTTTTACTTTTATGTAGTTATATAGTTAAATTTATGTTAATATTTAAGAGAAACTTTTCCTAATAGAAAGGTTTTTATATGGTTAAAAATTATCAAGTTGGCAAATATTTTTTAGATGATTATCAAATGCAACTTTTAAATAACGATAATAACACAATTGTTATCGCAGGTGCAGGATCTGGGAAAACTCTTACCATCATTGGTAAAATTAATTATTTAATTGAGATGAAAAAAGTAAATCCCGAAGAAATTTTGATTATATCATTCACTAATGCCTCAGTAAATGATATAAAAAATAAGTTAAATTATGATAACATTGATGTTTATACTTTTCATAAATTAGCTATTAATATCTTAAATAAAGCTAATTTTAATTATACTTTAGCTAATGATACTCTTCTTTCTTATATAGTGGAAGAAGAAATTAAAACTTGTGATATAAAAGAGCAAAAAAATATTTTAAAATTTTTAAATATTAACAATAAATTTTCTATTTTTTTAAATAGTAATGCTTACCAAAGTTTTGTTAAATTAATCCTAACTTTTATTAATCTTTGGAAAACTAACAATTATAAATTTACTAATATCCCTTTAAAAAAATACAATAACACGGAAAAACAAATAATTTTATTCATTTTTAAAATTCTTCAAAAATATAATTATGAAAAAATCAGTATGAATAAATTAGATTTTGATGATTTAATTTTAACCGCGACTAAAGTAATTAAAAATATAAATTTGAATTATAAATACATTTTTATAGATGAATTTCAAGATAGTTCTTTTATTCGGTTAAATTTAATCCGCGAAATATATAAATACAATAATACAAAAGTTATTGTAGTGGGAGATGATTGGCAATCTATTTATAGATTTAGTGGATGTGATTTAAGTATATTTTTAAATTTTCCCAAATATTTTCCCAATGTTACAACAATTAAATTAGTAAACACTTATAGAAATAGTCAAGAATTAATAAATATTGCCTCTACTTTTGTTATGAAAAATAATCGGCAAATTACTAAAAATCTTTTATCATTTAAAAAAAATACTACTCCCTTTATATTTGTGCCCTACCAAAATGGAGCTAAAACTTTAAAAAAAATAATTGATTACTTATTAAATGAAACTAATGATATTTTAATTTTATCACGAAATAACAAAGATATATTTAATTATTTAGATGAAGAAATAAAATACGACAATAACTTTATTATTTATAAGAATTATCAATTAAAATACCTTACTGTTCATAAATCAAAAGGTCTCGAAGCAAAATATACAATCTTACTAAATTGTAATAATACTACTTTAGGATTTCCCAATAAAATTGAAAACAATAAAATTATAGATAAACTATTTAGTGAAAAAGAAATTAAATATGCTGAAGAAAGAAGACTTTTTTATGTAGCTCTAACTAGATGTAAAGAACAAACTTTTCTTTTATATGCTAAAAATAATCCTTCTATATTTATTAAAGAAATTAAAAAAATAGTTAAGAAAAAATTAGGCTTTATTAAATATTTTTAACTTTATTTAAAATCATATAACCATCTTGATAATTTACTAATAATTTATTATCATTTACTAATTTAGTTATATAAGCTTTAATTGTCGAGCTTATTAAATAATACTGAATTATATTTGATTTTATATGATAGTAAGAAAAAATTTTATTTAATAAATCATTAAAGTTTATTTCTTCTTCTACCCAATTTAAAATATTATTTTCTATTTCATAAATATTATTTTCATTTATTTTTAAAGTATCATGCGGGTCACTTTCAATATTACCATGGGCAGGAACATAAAATTTATATTGTGTTTTATTTAAATAGTTGATTGTATCTAAACTTTTTTCTATATCAAAAGCATATTGAATCGCATACTTATTAATAATTTCTTCGCTTGTATAAGCATCTCCTACAAAACAGACATCATCACTAGTAATAATCCCAATTAATCCTAAAGAATGACCAGGTAAATTTATAATACTAATCCCCTTTATCTCAATATCTTCAATCGCCTTACATTGACTTTCATCAGCCATTAAAAAATGATGACACATTTCATTTAAAGGACTAGCTCCATATAACATCGCTGGTTCTAAAAGTGGCTTATTAATAAAAAAGCTTTCTTCTTTGCTTGCCAAAATTTGACAATGATATTTATTTTGTAAATATTTATTGCCACCAATGTGATCAGCATGACTATGAGTATTAATAATATATTTTAATTGCCAATTATTTTGTACCAATATTTTATCAATCATTTTAGCATAATCTTTTGAGTTACCAGTATCTATTAAACAAATTTCATTGTCATTCAAAATATAAAAGCCAATATTAACTGGGGATTTTAAAACATAAGTTTTTTCACCTAATTTAACTAATTCATTCATAATCTTACCTCATAGAAATTATATCATAATTTAATAAAATAAATTCTAAAAAAAAAGAAGTAATTATTCCTTTTCTTTTGTTAAAAAGTATTTTAAACCTTCAAGACTTAAGATAATTACTCCCCCTAGGATAAAATATAAAATATTGAACGTATTAAATGTTAAATACTCTAAGGGAACATCTAAAGTAGTTGGACCCATTATAATTGAATAAATGGACGCAATCATCATTCCTAAAATAGCATATATAGTGGCACTTCTTCTTTTATCTAAACATTTTCGAAGTAATTTAGTAAAATATAATATACCAAATATAACTCCTAAACCAAATACAATTAATATTGGTAAGGCACTAAAAGATAAATGAAGAAAATCTTTTATCTTGTTAATTATTGGAATATATATACCAAAAATAAGTAGAATAGTCGAACCTGAAACACCAGGAAGTATCATTGCAGATATTGCTACCATCGCTGCTAAAAAGACATATAGTATAGTTCCTAGATTAAAATTATTAATATTAAAAGTACCTCCAACTACTCTATTTAAATAAGTAATTAATATAACCAAAAAAGCTCCCAAAAATGTAAAAATTAAATTTTTATATTTACCTTTTAAATTACTCTTTTCTTCTTTTATGACAATAGGAATTGCAAAAATAATAAAGCCAATAAATAATGAACTAAGTTCATAAATATGTTTATCAAATATACTAGCTAAACATAATACTGCTAAAATAACTCCACAACCCCAACCAATAGCTATTTTAAATAAATAACTAAAAGCTTTCTTTTTCTTATTTAAATCTCCTCTAAATAAATCATCAAGGGCTTTAATAAATTTATCATAAAAGCCTAAAATAAACGCAACTGTGCCCCCAGATACTCCAGGTACACTGTCAGCAAGTGCCATACAAAAACCATTGATAAAATTGATAATGTAATCTTTAATTTTTTTCATAAATTCTTTTACCTTTCAATGTACAATTATAACAATAGTAATTAAGGTTGTCAAAAATATTTAGTTTTTATTTAACACTAATTCCATATTTCCATTTAAAATTATAACTATTCATTAACAATAAACGGGTCAGCAATGGTACCTGTTCCCGATGTAATCATTGTTCCCCTTTCTAAATAAAATACGGGACGGATTTTACTTAAGTGATTAACTTGTGTCCAAGAAAGATTTCCCTTATAATCTATAGGTTTTGCTCTTGCAGCGTTAGTAATTTTAGTACCACCAGTCATAGTCCATTCAGGTGATTGAGAACTTTTTTCATCATTATGACTTATATGAAGCCAACTTGTTATAAGTACTTCTTCTTTATTAGCTGTTCCACCTTTTATATTTTTTAAGTAATCATTTCCTGTCATTAACCCTATCTTGGCATCTAATATATAACTTGGACAAATTATCGTGTTTATGTTATCGGTCTCATACCAATTATAGGTATCTGCTATTTTGGTAAGCCATCCTTCTGGTAAGTATTCTGTTCCTATGAATATGTTATTTCCTTCATCTAATCCATTTAATCTTTTATATAATTGACTTTCTGGCCAGGTTAATTCTTTTCCTTTATCATCATTCCATGCTTCACTCTGAGGCAAGACTTCTTTTTTAATTATTTTTAATTGACCATCTTCATTTATTCCTATGATTCTATACATATATTTATCGGTATCTTGTGTACATCCTTCTTTGGAATAGGTTCCAAAACATATATAGTTATTTGTTACTTCTTCATATGTTCCTTGATATCTGAGTAAACCAGTATCTTTTGTTTCACTTAATGTTTTATTTATATCATACTTTCTTATATATTCTTCTGTTTCACTTATCCCTATATCACATGTTAAATTTTGCATTTCAATTTCGACATTTATTTTTTTATCTGCTAAATAATTTTGTTCTTTTTCTTTATTCTCTATACTTACATAGCCATTTATTGTATTACTATCTCCACTTATTACATTTATCTCAATTGGTATTATTATTTCACCATTTGTACTTTGTAA
>CANQYF010000056.1 GCA_947628075.1 uncultured Bacilli bacterium
CTCATACCAATAGGACAATCATAATTCGGCCATATAAATAATATTTTCATACTCAATACCACCTAATTCAATAATTTGCAGATATTATACACAAAAAATTATTATTAGTCAATTCAATGCAAAATTGTTTGTTAAATGCAAAATTGTTTGTTAAATGCAAAATTGTTATCTTGTTTATTATTACAAATAATGATATACTCTAATAAAGGAGGATATGATGAAAGAAATAACTATCAGAAGCTTACAAAAAGGTATATTAAAAATTGACAATACACCTAATGCTATTGATAAATATTTTGAAAAGCTTGTTGAAGAAGTTGGAGAATTATCGAGAGCTATGAGAAAAGATGTTCGACTTAAAAATAGCGACAATATAAAAGGAACAATTGAAGAAGAATTATATGATATTCTCTATTATGTAATATGCATATCTAATATGTACAACATAGATTTAGAAAAATGTGCTATTTTAAAAGAAGAATTGAACAAAGAAAAATATAACAGGCCAAGTATCTTTGAGTAAAATAATTTATAGACTACTGTTTATTAGTAGTCAGACTATTTTCAAACTTTAACTTTGTCAACAGTCTGAGTGCAATAATTTAAAATAATTATTGTCTTTTTTTATTTTAATAAATATTGTTAATTGTTTTTTGATTTAATTATATAAAAAAGTCTAACAACTGCTTAATAACTTTTTCATAATAAACAAACAACTTTTTTACCATTGTATATTGTTTGGAGTATTTCCTCCTAAAATTATAATATTATGCATTTCATCACTTCCCTTATCCTTGTTAATTACTATTTAATTATATAATTTTTAAAAATATAGGCATGCGATTCTAAAAAATTGCCTTCATTGATGATTTTTTCTATCTCTTCTTTATTTAGATATAAAACTGATTCAACTTCACTTTCTTGTAATTTTATTTGTTCTAAATTCAAATTCCAAACAACTAATTTATAAACATTAAATACGCAATTTTTATTTGGATATTTAAATGTAGTAGCAAATTTAATATCATCATTCTCTGGATTTATTCCAAGTTCTTCATTTAATTCTCTTTTAATAGTTGTAAATCCATCTTCTCCCTGAACAACATGTCCTCCAGTTGAAGAATATTTACCACCTTTTGTTTTAGAAGTTTTTTGAATTAAATATTTATTTTCTTTGTTTTTAATATATATTACAGAGAGCATAACATTTTTACCTGTTTTAAGCTCTTCCCCTCTAGTAATTTTTTCATTTAATTTTTTACAGTTATCATCGTATAAATCCAATATTTCCATTATATTTCCTTTTCTTTAAATAATTTTATATTACCAATTGTTTTATTATTGTAATTTAAATTCATAAACATTTTCTAAATAAATTTCATCATTTAATATAAATTCACTTTCTTTAATAAACTTACCACCAATTTTTTGATAAAATTTATTGGCACTATTTTCTTTTAAGGTACTAATTAAAACATATTTGTATTTATCTTTTAATTTATTAAAAGTATAGTTGATCAAATCTGAACCAATATGTTTTCTTTGATAGTTTTTATCAACATAAAGAGCATATATTTCTGCCCACTCTTCTCCATAGCCTTTTTTATTTTTTCCATATCTTATAAATCCTACTACTTTATTATCTATTTCATAGACTATATATTGTTCTATTTTCTTTTGGCATTTTTCAATGCTTTCGCTTGTAACTTTAAGATTATTTAAAAAATTATCAGGAAATATATTTTTATAAGTATTAATCCATTCTTTAATATTTAATATAACAATAGCTTTAGCATCATCTACTTTAGCTTCTCTTATCATTTAGGTATCCTCCTTTTATTTACTTTGATATAAATACTCTTCAATTGCAGATATCATATCTGGTGAAATAACTTTGTTTTTTTCATTATTTGATATATTTTTTCTTATAATATCAATTACGGAATTTAATGGCAATTCCTCAACTTTAAAATTATTTGATATTTCTTGTTCTGTATAATGTGTTTTTTTTAAATTGGGTTTTTTATTAGTTTCTATAGCGTAATAATAAATTTCTGATTTCCTATTTTTTCCTATTTCTGGCCAATCTTTATTAAAAAATGTTACTTTCATAAAAGCATCTTTATTTATTTGTCGTCTATTTCAATTCCAGTTTCTTTTAAAACTTCCCTTTTTAGGCACTCCACAAACGTTTCGCCAGATTCCAGATGACCACCTGGAAATTGATAAATTCCATTTTCATTTCCAATATAAATATTGTTTGAATTTATTATCAGAGCTTTAACCCTGATTATAATTTCAGTTATATCATTTTCTGTTAAATTATCATGATTATGGATAATTTCTTTCAACTTATAATCCTTTTTATACCTCATATATATTATCTCATTATGTTAATTTATAACCCAGTTTTTCTAACTCTAGGGTAGCAATTTTAGACAATTCCTTTTTATTTAATTTAGAAATATCATAATATTCTGCTCCTAAAGAATCATCATTTACGTCATCTATTTTAACTTCTTTTTTAATATCATTTTCATAATTGAATACTTGATAAAATATACCGGTATGATGAACTTTAACTAATACGTCTTCTTTATATTGCCAATCAAAAGAAACTGAATCTGCATCAAAAAGTTTATAATCCATAACTTTAATACCAGTTTCTTCTTTTAATTCTCTTTTTAAAGCCTCTTCTGGTCTTTCGCCAAATTCAATTGTTCCTCCAGGTAAATCTAACTTACCATCATAGGTACCACCATGCTTTTTTATTAATAGAATTCTCTTATTTTTAATTAATATTGCATAAGCTCCAAATTGTTTATATTCTTTTATCTTCATCACCATCCTCCAATAACGTTTTTAAAGGTTCCATTAACGTATTTTGATAAGTAATTTCTAATATATGTAATGCTCTAGTCATTGCTACATATAATAATTTCATATCTATTTCATTATTGCAATCATAATCATCAACATTATAAATTATAACAGCATCAAATTCCAAGCCTTTAGCAAGATAACTAGGCACCAAACATATCCCACCATCATATTTAGTATTTTTACTAGTTATAATATTTATATTTTTTATATCCGAAAGGCATCTTGCCAAACCAATCGTTTTTTCCTCATCTTTACAGATAATAGCTATACTTTTTAAATCTTTCTTTAACATATTTATTTTATCAGAAATATAATTAACTATATTATTTTTAGTTATATGGAATACTTTTACGGGAGTACCATGCCTTAAAACAGCTTTTCCTAAAACATATCCTAATGTTTTCAAAATCAAATTGGCACTTTCCATTATTTCATAAGTTGTACGATAACTCTTTTCTAATTTCAAAAACTTACAATCATTTACAAAAAGGTCTTGAACTTCGTCCCAATTATTAATGCTTTGATAAGAATATATAGATTGGGCTAAATCTCCAAAAATAGAAAATGTGCTATTTTTAAATAATTTTTTAAAAACAAAGAAATGAAATAAACCAAAATCTTGAGCTTCATCAATAACAACATGAATAAATGAATCATAATTTTTATAACCATTAAATAAGAGATTTAAATACATTAAAGATGGTAAATCTTCATAACCTAATTTCCGTTTTCCTATTGCTTCTAAAGTTATTTTCTTTAAAAGTTCAATATTACAATCATCTTTATTTAAGTATTTTTCACAATTTTGAATAAATAATTTATATAACTCTAAAGGTTTTAAATTGACTTCTTTAAAATATTCATTGACTATTTTATCTATTTTAAAAATTTCTTGATTAAATGCTTCAGTTTCCTTTAATATTTCTTGTCTTCTTAAATCATCTTCTTTTAAACTTAAGTATTCATCTCGAAATTTAAGCCAATATCTATTTTTTATTTCATCATTATTATCTTTAATATATTTTCTACAATATTTATTAAACTCTTTAATTCTTTCATTAATACCTAAATTATTTTTATTTAAAAAACTTTCTATTATTTTTTCGTCAATTAATTTTATTCCTTTAAAAATTAAAGGTCCATGGATAATATTTTTTTCTATATCAGTAACAAACTGACAAATAGCATCTTTAAATTTTAATGATGATTTAAATTTAATAATTTCTTCCTGTTCATATCCTTTTAAAAAATCTTCTAAACGATTATTTTGATCAATTATTTTAATTTTATCATCTAAATAATTATTTACAATATCTAAAAATGTATATTGAGTTACTGTATTAACATCTAAATCTGGTAAAACTGATGATATATAGTCCATAAAATAAGCATTAGGGCCAATAACCAGAAATTGATTTTCTTTATAATTCTTTTGTTCATTATAAATCAAATATGCTATTCGATGTAACGCTACTGTGGTTTTACCAGAGCCAGCCGTACCTTGAACAATCATATTTTCATTTAATGGTCTTCTAATTATATAATTTTGTTCACTTTGGATAGTAGATACAATATTTTTTAATCTATTATCGGCATTAACATTTAAATAAGGCTTTAAAAATTCATCATTTGAAATGGTATTAACATCTTGATAACTTTTTAGTTTACCGTTTTCTATTTCAAATTGTCTTTTTAACTCTAACTTTCCTTTGATAATACCTGATGGTGAATTATACTCAGCTAAACCGACATTCGAATCATAATATAAACTAGCAATCGGGGCTCGCCAATCCACTGTTATTATTTTTCCTGTTTCATCAATTATTCCTACTTTACCAATGTAACAAATATCTTTTTGTTTCTTTGAATCAGTTAAATTTGTAAAATCGATGCGCCCAAAAAATGGATCTTGCAAATGTTTATTTATTTGGGAAATTTTAGTGGAAAACTGCTCAAGCAAATTAGCTTGTAAAAACGGATCGTTTTTATATTCTTTTATTACCCTTTGGATTAATTTTTCATATTTTGCTCTTAAATCTTTGTATTGAGTTTGAATCTTTTGTAAATTTGTCTGTTCCAACTCAAAAATAGTCATATCCATCTCCTTATTTTTAACTCTTTACTCTTCAAAATTAAT
>CANQYF010000057.1 GCA_947628075.1 uncultured Bacilli bacterium
CCACTTTAGTGGAGGCCAATAATAAAGCCTTTTAGGCGGAAATGAAAAACCACCAGCTATGCTGGTGGATATTTATTGTATATATAGCACTTATAACATATGTTCAATATTTAACGATAATAATCAATTTGCTCAATCATTTAGCTCACTTTTTTAAAATAGAAATGAATAATAAGATATATAAGATAAAAAAATAATGAGCAAAAAGTATGAAATGTTGAGAAGTGCTCTTGTAACTAAACTCTAATAGTTAAAAATGCATATTTTTGTGATATAATATTAATGATATGTTATAATTACGATTAATTTATATTTTAAGAAAATTATAATCTTTGTAAGAGAGGTATAGTTATGTATGACGAAAGAATAGATAAAATAGTACAAGAAAATGCATCATTAAAATGGTTAAAAGAAATTGCGGATAGAGGTATAGTTGTAATATCTCCAAATGTAGAAAAATATAAAAGTGATCCTAACCAATTAACACTTCAAGGTTATTCAGGAAATAAAACTATTAGTAGACAATTTATTATCGATATTCTATCTCATGATGATTCTTTTGATAAGATTAAGCAAATTTATGAAAATAATTTGTATGCTGTTTATATACTTTTTGCTGGGGAAAATGGTGAATTTAAAGATCAATATAATCTTAGCAGAATGATGCTTATAGATTTATTAAAAAGGATAGATGTAAAAGAAGTTCCTTTTATTTCTGAAAGATATAATCAAATAATGGATTACGTATCTTATGAAAAATATAAAGAGAGAACAAAAAACGATAATTATGAAATAGTTATAGATGGTAAAAACTATAAAATTCCTCTTATGTTAGTTTACCAATTTATGCATTTAAATCCTGAGGCTTTTAATAACGTTATTTCAGCTGGACATGACGTTAATGGAATTTCTCTGGATCATTTTCTATATGCTGTAAGTAAATATTATGAAGATAATAAAATAGATGAGAATTATTTAGTAAATGAAGAATTGAAAATTCGATTAAAAGAAATTAGATCATCTGAAAAAGTAGATGTTCAAATGTTAAATGAATATTTGGACACAAATGATTCATTGCTTGAACAAATAAAAGTAGATATTGAGTTACAAGATTTAATACTAGATGATATATCAACTGAATTCAATGATTTAGAAAAAGCAATATATATTTATATAAAAATGTGTAAGGTATTAACATATGATGAAGAATTTTATGCAGTAAATCAAAAGGGACCATTATCCGAAAAACATAAAACAATTGATAATGTAGCAAATATTTCATTAACTAATAATAAAGTTGTCTGCTACGAATTTGATGCAATTTATTCATATTTTTTAAACAAACTTGGTATTAATTATAAACATTTTGTAGGTACAGTAGATGGAAATGGAAAACTGGGGGAAGAAGAATTTAATGACGAATTCGATAGATATAGTGAAAGACACACTTTCTTAAAATATCGATGTGGAAAATATTTAATTAAAGCTGATTCGGTTACATCGATATTACAAGGTGACATAATGCAAGCTAAACTTAATCAACCCTTAAGAGGATTAGTTTGTGAAAATACTAATGAACAATCAAGAAATGAATTCTCTCAAGCAATGCATAAGGTATATAATTATATAGCAAGTAGAGAAACTAAAATAAGTCAGAATGAGCCTGAAAAATTTGAAACATTTGACGAAATAATTGCACAATTTATTAGTTCAACTGATAAAATAAAGCCAATTGATATTAGAGAAAAAATTGAAATACTAATTACTAAAGTTAATTGTACAAAAATGATTGGCATTGATGCCTATTCATATTTGTTACAATTAAGAAAAATATTATTTACTCAACAGGAACAAAAAGATAATATTAAAATTTCAATAATAAGAAACTCAAGTGAAAATTCTGCCGAAGCATTATCAATTATATCAATACGACTTCCTGATGAAACGGGAAAAATGGTTGTTAATAGATATATGTTTAAACCTGGCTCCGAATTAATACCAATTTCAAAAGAAAATTTACAAGCAAATTTTGATAATGAAACTATGGGATACGTTGAAGCAGATGATCCTGTAATTCCAGGTATAAAAATATAGAGGTGTTAATATGTTAGAAAAATTAGTTAACGTTAATAATAATATAATAAATCAAACAAAAGATGAACAACAAAAGAAAAAACACTTATTAATTAAAAAAATATTAGAGGATAAACAATGCTTTTTTAAAATGGATATAGAAACATCATATGCTCTTTTAAGAGAATTAAATGTTCCAGAAGAGAGTATAAAAAAAGTTTATTCAATTTTAATCGATTCATCAAATTTGGTTTAGAATTAATTTTAAAATAGCAGAGATATAATCTGCTTTTTTAATAATCCTAATTGTGGTTGCTTTTTTAGTTTATTTTGAATTATTTTTTGTCTATGGTTTTTTTGATATTAAAAAATCGAACTAAAAGCTCGGATTAAATACAAAATGGAACAATACCAAGGATATACTAATCACTAAAATAATTATAAAGTCTTAAAATATATCAAAAATTTCAAAGATAGTGTATAATTTATTTAAGGAGAATGATAGAGATGTTTGGATTTAAGAAAAAGAACTATCTGAAAAGAACTGAATTAATAAATTCAGCAGATAGTAATAAAATTTGGTCAAAAACAATGACAATATCTGAAATAAAATTATTATTAGAACATTTAGAGAATGAACTTTCAAAACATGAATTTGATGTAGATAAAAACTTTATAATGAATGCAAGAAGAAAAAGATTAAAAGAAATGGTAGAAGAACGATTACAAAAAAATGTTGGAGATACAAAAGAACTTGTTACTGAATCTTTATTTAATTTTTGGGAATTCGCATGTGATGAATATCCAGGAGGCCCTGGAGGTATAATGTCAGATTGTAGAGAACTTGGTATATCTATTCAAGAATTTAATAAAATGGATAAAGCATATAGAGAAAAAGGAATCATTTGTGTACAAGAAAAAAAGTTATATTAGAAATAATTCATACAATTAAAAATTGTATAAGTGGTATGTCAAAACAAATCATGAACGATGAAACTGGTTTGAAAAATAATAAAATTAGAGGATCTTTAATTGGTGGAGCAATAGGAGATGCTTTAGGTTATCCAATTGAGTTTAAAAGAAATATAAAAGAAAAAGAAATAACAAATTTTGACGGTGGCCTTGGAATCATATCTGATGATACACAAATGACTTTGTTTACTGCAAACGGATTACTATTTAGAGAAACAAGACTAGCTGTTAGAGGAATATCTTTACTACCTGTTAATACAATTTATGAATCGTATTTAGATTGGCTTGATACTCAAAATCATACAAACAATCATAAATCTATCTCGTGGATTAAAAACATAAAAGAATTAAATATTTCACGAGCACCTGGAAATACTTGCATAAGTGCATTAAAATCAGGTACAAAAGGTACAATAGAAAAGCCAATTAATGATAGCAAGGGCTGTGGAGGAGTTATGCGAATTGCACCAGTTGGTTTATATATGAGAGATTCTGAAACCGCTGGTCAACTTGGAGCAGAAGTAAGTGCATTAACACATGGTCATCCTCTTGGGATAATTCCATCTTATGTATTTTCTACTTTGATATGGTATCTATCTAACACTGACCTCTCAATAGAAGATGCCTTAAAAATATCGATTAAACAATTTAAAGAAAAGTTTAATATTTTTAATAAATTAGATACCAACTATTTTTTAGAATTAATTAATAAGGCGATTGAATTTTCCAAAGCCAATATGTCAGATATTGAGGCTATTCGCGAGCTTGGAGAAGGGTGGGTAGCTGAAGAAGCATTTGCTATTGCAATATATTCTTGTTTGAAATATTCAAACAGTTTTAAAGATGCAGTTGTTTGTGCCATAAATCATGATGGAGATTCTGATTCTACTGGAGCAATTGCTGGAAATATTATCGGGGCATATGTAGGCTATGATTCTATACCAGATGAATATAAAAATAGCATTGAATTAAAAGACATTATATTAGAACTTGCAGACGATTTATCAATAGATGTACCTAATGAGAAATATATTGAAAATAATGATAAGCAATGGTTTGATAAGTACGTTTATTGCAAAAAAGATAATTAAAATTAGATATGAAAAATATCATAATAGTGATGAAATATTAAAGACCGATTATATCTCTTTTTGTTGAAAATAAAAAAGGGAATTTTTGATAATAACTAACTGAATTTAAAAATATTAATGAAAAAAAGTCTTTCCTTGAGGGTGAAGGAACTTATGATGACTGTAAGAAGTCTCATATAGAATATTTTAAAGCTATAAATCAAAATTTTAATGATAACACAAAATAATCTTTGAAATACTTGAAGTAAAAAAATCTTAAAATAAGTATAACAAAAAATATTCAATTTAAAAAAGATATTTTATTTCTACATACGCCATTTCTCGATTTAATGGCTTTTCTTCATATCTTTTGTATAAATTTACATAATATTTTATCTTTTGTTTAATGCTGACAAACATGTGATATTGATTTCCGCTCTTCTACATGTTCTTTATATATTTGCAGTTTTTCTTCTAAGGTTTTTATCATTAAAAAAACAGCTCATTCTAAGTTAGAATATTTTCATTATACATTCTTTTTCTAACTTTTCGAAGCCATTTCAAACCTCAATGGAGCGATTGTGGAAGATATCTACAACTTTTGCTCATGACGATTTGATATATAGTAAATCAATCAATTTTATTTTAACACATAATATGTATTTTTTCCAGTACCAACTTTTTCTATAATTTTTTCTTTTAATAATTCAGATAAAATAACTTTTGATCTAGC
>CANQYF010000058.1 GCA_947628075.1 uncultured Bacilli bacterium
AGGAGGTTATGCTAATAAAGCAGAAGTACTTATAACAAGTTGGATGCATTTAAGTCATAATGATGATGATTATGTAGACCAATATGAATGGACAATGTCTGGTGGTGGAAAGTTGACTGATGGTGCGAGGGCATTATCTATACTTCCGGAAGGAAATACTTGCTATTGGTGTTGTTATGTTCATCGAGCTTATAATCTTTTACGCCCGGTATTTTATTTAGAAAGAGGAACAATAATCGCATCAGGAACAGGTACACTTGTAGACCCTTTTATTGTTAATAAATAATAAATATCATTTTTATAGTCATTTTAACTTTTCAATTAATAAGTATGAGTCATAACTTATTAATGGGAGGGAAAAATGAATAACGTTGAAAGAGCAAGATGCATAATCGCAAATTTCAACAAAAATTATCGACCAACTGGTTGTTGCTGTATTGCTCAAACTAATGTTGTTCCAGGAAATATGACATTACAAATAGGTACAGTTACAACTGGAGCACCTGGTAGTGCTGCCGCTGCTAGTATAACTGGAGTGGCTCCAAATTATATATTAAATTTAACTATTCCACAAGGCCCAACAGGTCCAACTGGCCCAATTGGTCCAACAGGTCCAACCGGTCCGGAAGGAATTACTGGCCCTACTGGTCCAGAAGCAGTTACGGCCTATGGTGGTTTACTAGCTACAGGTACTCAAGCTATTGCTTTAACTCAGGATGCTAGTCCATATACTATTGAACTTGGAACTACTTTACCAAGTGCTAATGTAAATTATACACCAGAAAATAGTATTACTGTTTTGGAAGCTGGAACATATGAAATTACTTATAATGCTACTGTTTCAACAGGAGATGCAACTGGTCAAATTACTTTAGCAGTTAACGATAATGGTCAAGCTATTGGTGGAACTACAAGAATGTTAACACTTTCTCAAACTGATCCAGTAAATTATAATGGTACAATAATTGCTGAATTAAATGAGGATGCTGTTATAGATATTTTACTTACAACTACAGTTAATACAGGAAACTTATCAATAAATAATGGTAGTCTAAGTGTTATAAAAATATCATAGTTAAGAAGAAACATTAAGGTTAAAATCTTAATGTTTTTTTTCT
Source organism: uncultured Bacilli bacterium (assembly GCA_947628075.1). Taxonomy (GTDB): domain Bacteria; phylum Bacillota_I; class Bacilli_A; order RF39; family UBA660; genus SIG200. Next base: position 1,119 of record CANQYF010000058.1, read on the forward strand.
TAAAATGATAATTTAAGCATACAATATTCTAGGTGATTATTTTGAAGAAATATAAAGTAGGAGTATATGCTATTTGTAAAAATGAAGAAAAATTTGTTAAGAGATGGTATGAATCCATGAAAGAAGCCGATGAAGTCATTGTCTTAGATACAGGTTCTACTGACAATTCTGTAAAATTATTAGAAGAACTAGGAGCCAAAGTATATACTCAAACTTTTCAATATTGGCGATTTGATGATGCGCGAAACGCCTCTTTATCATTAGTGTCAGATGATATTGATATTTGTGTTTGTACTGATTTAGATGAGGTATTTGAAAAAGGGTGGAAGAAAAAGATTTTAAAAGTTTGGAATGATGATGTCACTAGAATAAGATATACTTATAATTGGTCTTTTAATGAATATGGTAAACCTGCTACTACATTTTTAGCTAACAAAATTCATAGTCATCATGATTATGTGTGGACGCATCCAGTTCATGAGGTATTGACTCTTTTACCAGAGGCTAAAGAAAAAGAAATAATTTGTGAAGAAATAGTATTAAACCATTATCCAGATAAATTAAAATCACGTAAAGGTTATTTACCTTTATTAGAATTAAGTGTTCAAGAAGATCCTTTAGATGATCGTAATATGCATTATTTAGGTAGAGAATATATGTATCATAAAATGTGGGATAAATGTATTGAAACTCTCAAAAGACATTTAAGTTTAAAAACTGCTACTTGGAAAGATGAAAGAGCGGCTTCCATGCGTTTTATAGCAAGAAGTTATAAAGCTAAAAATGATAATAAAGAAGCCAAAAGATGGTATCAAAAGGCTATTAAAGAAGCGCCTTATTTAAGAGAGGCTTATGTAGAACTTGCCTATATTTATTATGAAGAAGAAGATTTTTATATTGCTTATGAATTTTTAAAAAAAGCTTTATTAATAGAGAAAAAGAGTAATAGTTATATAAATGAAGAGTTTGCTTGGAATAGTTTTATTTATGATTTATACAGTTATTCAGCATTTAAATTAGAACATTATAAAGAAGCTTTGGATTATATAAAAATAGCATTAGAAAAAGACCCTAATAATCTAAGATTACAAATGAATCTATCTTTAATTGAACAATATGTTCCGGAAGAAGAAAAATAATAAAAAAGCGGTTTATTAATCATTTAATAAAACCGCATGAATTACTAATCTATTTTTTCCATTATTAGCACAAGTTGATAAAGTTATAATATTATCTTCGACTGATACTGGAGTATTAAATGTATAAATACTTCGATCAGTTACCATATTTAAATATTCTTGAAATTTTTCATCAGAACTAAAATAAGCAATTAAATAATCATTAGTGTTGGGAACGACATAAATAGAAAATATTTTCCATTTTAATTTTTCATATAAGGTATCAAATTCAATTATTTGATTTTCTGGATTTTTATACCAATTAGCTGATTTAGCTTTATAAAGAGTACCAAACATAACGCCACTATAATACATATTATGACCAAATATAATCATATTTTTATTTAAATTTTTAGGATCAGCTCGATAATCCATAAATATCCAACCATTATTATCTTTTTGTTTTTTAAAATTATGATTTAAATAAAAATCATTATCTTCAGCTTGCACTACGGGATAATCAATATTTGTATTATTTACTTTTAACCATCCCACAGTATTTTCATTAATTTCTAGTAATCCTTTAATATCATCTCGCATTATTTTTGGTTTAGTTGTTTCAGTTTTATTTTCTTCAGGCGTTTGATTATTTTCTTCACTATTTTCATTATTTTCATCATCTTCTATATCTGGTGTATTATTATCTGGTATCTCGGGGTCATCTATTATTATTTCATCATTATTTTTCTCTTCATAGCTTGATAAAAATTTATTAATATCTTCTTTTATAATATTGTCTTTTTGCATGGAAGTATAATTAGAATAAAAAACATAAAAAACAATTGAACTGACAAGGAAAAGAGCAATAAAAATACATGATTTAATTGTATTTAAATGAATTTGATTCATTAAATTATCTTCTAAATAATCTTTAGAATAATCAATCATAAATTTTATGCCATTAGTTTTGGCATTTTTTTTATTTAATTTTTTTAAATATTCTATAAGGTCATAATTATTTACATTTTGTTCAATTAAAATTTTAATATTTTTTAATTTTTGTTTATGTAATATATCTAAAATAAATTCTATATCATTTTTGTTAACATTATTTATATAAATTGTTTTTAAATATTTATTTATATTTATAAAAGCTGCAAAATCTTCTTCATCTTCTTTAGAAAAAGGAAAATCTAAATAAATACTAGTAGCATAGTATAAAGAAGAAAAATTATTTAAATTATTTTCTTTCATGAAATTACTTAAAAATAATATTTCATTACGGGATTCAACAGTTATTTTTTCACGATCTAGCATTTCTAATAAAAATGTTGGAATATTATATAATGATACAAATTTAATTGTATTTGTTTTGATAATTTTTTCACATATATTATAATTAAGTATACTTTCTTCTAATAAATAAAGACTAACAAGATTACTAATATTAGAAGTAATTGATAATATTAATGGAGCAATACTAAATTCCTTAATTATAAGAGTATTGATATTATAATTTATTGTAATTTCTTTAATAAAATTATGCATTAATTTTAAATTACTAGCAATATATTCATCGCTAAATACTAATTCATTTTGAGATATAACATTTGTGTTGATTATATTTTTTTGATCAGAATTAAGTCTTTTACGAATCTGTACTAATAATTTATTATCTTTTATTTGAAAAAGTATTTTTATCATAAATCTATACTCCTATTATATATAATAACACAATTTGACACATTTTAATAAAAAAATTTTAAAAAATGTAGATTTTTGTATTTTTATGGTATAATAAAGGCATAATAAGAGTAGGAGAGGATAAAGTGAAAAAGTATTTAAGTTTATTTTTAGTAGGATTAGTAGCGTTAATGCCAATAATAACAAAAGCAGATAGCATTAATGTAGAACAAGGATCAAGAGAAGGGGACATTATTTCCGCTACTGTTACTTATAATATTGATAGTAGCCGTGAAAGTTTAACAGTAACATTGACAGAAAAAGGTGGAGCAGAGATTCAATCAGTTAAAAGCGCTGATGATTCAGATTGGACTGTTGAAAGCCAAAACCGAGAGGGAAATGTTATAACTGTAGTAGTTACTTCTCCAGGTGTATCTGGTGAAGGTGATTTATTTACATTTACATATAAGGCATCAGGAACTGCTGATTGTAAAGTTAGTGTTAGTTTAGGTGATCAAACCGTTGAGACTGAAACTCCAACCCCAGATGATAAGGAAGATGAGCCAACTGAAAATAAAAAAACAGGTGCTACCCTTCCATATATTGCTTTAGGAGCTATTGCAGTATTAGCTACTGGTACATATTTAGTAACAAGAAATAAATCTAAAATGTATAAACTTTAATAATATTATAAAAAATAGAGCTTTTAAAATAAGCTTTATTTTTTTTGCCAATTTTTGTCCCAATTTTGTGCTAAAAATTCCTTTTTACTTGCCAAGGG
>CANQYF010000059.1 GCA_947628075.1 uncultured Bacilli bacterium
TCCTTATTTAAATATTCAAAAAAGCTTTCTATAAAGTAATTCAAATATTTCTCTTCTCGGAATGTTGTTTTAAAGCGTAAATCGTCATGCAACATGGGACATGCTTTTTTAGACATTTTTCCTCCTCTCAATTATATATATTGTGGAGTTTTATCATTTTCCTTTTTTTTTAGAATAAATTTTTTAAAAAAACAAATAAAAATGTAGGTTTCCCTACACTTTTATATATTTAAACCACTATCAGTAGCCGCCACCTGTACCAAATGAAGCTAACTATTTTAACAATATAATTACTAAAAAGCTTTTTATAACAAAAAAAGAGTATTAACTACTCTTCTTTAATTAAATTATTCTTCTGTTTTTTCAGCACATGTAATTTCGGTTTTTATTCCAATTTCGTATGATTTATTCTTTAAATTATCTTGTTGCTCTTGTTCAGTATTAGTAATTGCAAAATCAGCATAATAAGTACCTGCCGCAATATTACCATTTAAATCTACATTAAATTCAATTGGTTGTTTAAGACTAGCTATTGGAATACTTTTTTCTGCTCCTTGTGCTCCATCAACACCAGTACCATGTAATTTAAAAGTAAAATCAGTTGCAGTACCTGCATATTCAGCAAGTTTATCGGTTCCGTTATCAGTAATTGTAACTTTAAATTTACAACTGTATTTAGCTCCATCAGGTGCACCAGAAATTGAAACAGATCCTAAATTAGCATGAGATTTATCTCCTGGTGTTGTTGTATAAACACTGCCTTCAGGGATTTTTTCATCTTTGTTTTCTTCACTAGTTACTGCATAATATGTTGTACCTGCTTTAGCTTTTATCATATCTGCTGCTGATAATGTTAAATGTAATTCCTCAGTTCCAGCAGTAACAGTTATAAGAGTGTCTGCATTTGGCGTTTGAGCTGTTACTGTTGTATTTGTTGTTCCACTACCTCCTGCTACAGAGAAATATGCAAATGTTGCACCTACCACGGCAACTAATAATGTTGCTACAGCAATAACTGTTAATAACATTGTATTTTTCTTATCCATTTAGTATTTCCCTCCCTTCAATCTTTATATTTGAAATACTCTCTATATTTCTATACTAATTTTACAAAACATTTTTTAGTGTGTCAATAATTTTTTTCTTAGTTGTTGTATACTTAGAAATTAAAAAAATAAAATTTTTTTACTCTATCACTTATTTTCAATATAAAAAATAAACTATAGGATGCGAAAATACTATTTACATTTATTGTTATCTATTTTTTTAATAAAATATAATTGTTTTTAAATATTTAATTTAAAAACAGCTTCAAAATTGTTACCATATAAAAAGAAGTATTTTACTACTCCTCTTCTTTAAATTAATCTCCTGTTTTTTCAGTACATACAATATTTGTTGTTAGTTTAACAGATAGTTTTTTATTTTGTAAATATCCCTCTTGAGGATCTTCTGTGTTGGTAATTGCAAAATCAGCATAATAAGTACCTGCAGCAATACCATCATTTAAATCTACATCAAATGATATTGGGCTTGTAAGATCATCTAACGGAATAACCTTTTCTGCTCCTTGTGCTCCATCAACACCAGTACCATGTAATTTTAAGCTAATAGCATCTGAATGACTACTTAGTGAAGAAAGTAAATCTGTTCCTTCATCAGCAACGGTAACAGTAAATTTACAACTATATTTTGCTCCTTCAGGTGCACCAGAAATTGTAACAGAGCCTAAATTAGCATGTGATTTAGTACTTGGAGTTGTCGTATAAACACTGCCTTCAGGAATTTCAGCATCTTTGTTTGACTCACTAGTTACTGCATAATATGTTGTATTTTCTTTAGCTTGGGTCATATCTGCTGCTGTTAATGTTAAATGTAATTCAGTATCTCCTTCAGTTACCGTTATAGTTGAATTTGATGCTGGAGTTTGAGCTGTTACTGTTGTATTTGTTGTTCCACTACCTCCAGATATTGAGAAATATGCAAAAGTTGCACCTACTACAGCAACTAATAAAGTAGCAACAGCAATAACTGTTAACAATATTGTGTTCTTTTTGTCCATTTAGTATTTCCCTCCCTTCAATCTTTATATTGAAATACTCTCTATATTTCTATACTAATTTTACAAAAATTTCTTTTATATGTCAATTTATTTATCTTCTTTTTTATTCTTAAATTGTAAAATTATAGGAGTTCCTACTAAATCAAAGGATTCTCGTATTTTATTTTCTAAATATCTCTCATAACTAAAATGAACTAATTTTTTATTATTAACATAAAATGTAAACTTAGGTGGTTTAGTTGCAGTTTGATGGGTAAAATAAATTTTTAATCTTTTACCTTTATATGAAGGTGGCTCATGAAGAGAAACTGCTTCGACAATAACATCATTTAATAAATTAGTTTTAATTTCTTTACGATTATTTTCATATGCTTCATTAATATTATTCATTAAATCAGCTAATCTTTTTTTCGTTTTCGCAGAAACAAAAACAAAGTTTAGATAAGGGACAAATTTAAAATAAACTTCTAATTCTTGTTTCCATTTTTTTAAATCTTCATTAGGTTTTTTAACTGTATCCCATTTATTAACACAAATAACTATTCCTTTACCTGCTTCCATAGCATAAGATAAAATATGTTTATCATGTTCTATTATCCCCGTAGTAGCGTCCACTACTAAAACACAGACATCACTACGTTCCATAGCTTTCATACTTCTTAACAAACTATATTTTTCAATTGTTTCAAACACTCTACCTTTTTTTCGCATCCCGGCTGTATCTATTGCAATATATTCTTTTTTATCATAAGTAAATTTTGTATCGACGGCATCTCTTGTCGTGCCAGCTTCATCACTAACAATTACTCTATCTTCATTTAATAAAGCATTAATTAAAGAGCTTTTACCAACATTAGGTCTACCTATAAAACAAAATTTTAGAATGTCATTATCTACTTCTTCATTAACTAAGATATTTTCAGTTAAAACATTTAATAATTCTTCAAAACCTAAATTATGTTCAGCTGAAACCCCCATAACTTTAGAGAAACCTAATTCATAAAAAGAATAAATATTATTTTTTCTTTCTTCATTATCTATTTTATTAACTACGACAATTACTTCTTTACCACTTTTCTTTAGCATATCGCGAATCTTTTTATCATCATCATTAATATAATCTATACCATCAGTAACAAATAAAATAGTATCGGCTTCAAAGATCGCAAGTGAAGCTTGAATAGTTATATCTTGTTGTTTTAAATCAGAAGAATCATCATGAATTCCACCCGTATCAATTAAATTAAATTTTTTACCTTTATAATTAACCACTCCATAAATGCGATCACGAGTAACTCCCGGCTCACTTAAAATAATTGATTTTTTTTCTTTTATCAACCGATTAAATATACTACTTTTACCAACATTAGGCCTACCAATTAAACATACTGTTTTCATAAATACCCCCCTTAACTACAAGTTAAATTATTATCAATATCTACTACTGCTTTAATTCTTTTATTTTGATAATAAATAATTACTTCGTATTTATCTAAATAATTATCTTTATCACTTGGATCTACTATACATCCAACAGTTTCACTACTTTCATTAGTTAAACATTCATTATCATTATCTTTTTTAAGATAATTAGGAACTAAATCACTAACTATAAAACTTTTACAACTAAAATTTTTATATTTTAAATCACTAGCCATAACAGAGCCTTTAATATCTTCTCCTAATAAAGTTGCAGCTTCCGCAATTATACTAGCTTTTTCTTTTAACATATTTTTTTGAATTGCTCCCATTACCCCCATAACTGAAGGAACCGCAATGGCCATTACTAAACCTAAAATAACTATTACTGATAAAAGCTCCACTAAAGTAAACCCATTTTTTTTCATTTTAACCACACATTCCTTTCACTTTGTTCAAGGCACACATAGTCATGAAACTTGAACAAAATTTATTTTATATTTATA
>CANQYF010000060.1 GCA_947628075.1 uncultured Bacilli bacterium
TGGAATCCAAAAATGAAAGAATATATCTTTACAGCAAGAGAAGATATATATATTATTGACTTGCAAAAAACACAAGAATTGTTAGAAAGTGCTTACAACGAAATTAAAGAAATTGCAACTAATGGTGGTAAATTTTTATTTGTAGGTACTAAAAAACAAGCCCAAGAAGTATGCGTAGAAGAAGCACTTCGTAGTAAATCATATTATGTAACTGAAAGATGGTTAGGTGGAACCCTTACTAATTTCCGTACAATTCGTCGTCGTGTTAAACGTTTAGAAGAAATTGAAAATATGGAAAAAGAAGGTAAATTTGATTTATTACCAAAAAAAGAAGTTATTGGACTTAAGAAAGAATATGACAAATTAAATAGAATATTATGTGGTATTCGTGAAATGGATAAACTTCCTCAAGCTTTAATTGTAGTTGATCCTAAGAAAGAATATAATGCTGTTAAAGAAGCTAGAAAATTAAAAATACCTGTATTTGGTATAATCGACACTAATGGGGATCCAGATGATGTTGACTATGTTATTCCAGGTAATGATGATGCTGTACGTAGTATTAAAGTTATGCTTGGTGTTCTAAACAATGCTATTTGTGAAGCAAATGGTCTTGAAATGGTTGATTACATTAGTGAAGAAGATAAAAAAGGCACTAGTAAAGAAGAAGTTAGAATGGAAGAATTAATTAAATCAGAAAACTTTGATAAAGCAAAAAAAGATGATTTAGTTGAAGAAAAACCAGTTAAAGAATATAAAAAGAATTACAAAAAAGAAGAAAAAGAAGAAGTTAAAGAAGAAACAGTTGAAAGTAAAAAAGAAGATTTAACTGCAAAAACATTAGCAGAATTAAAAACTATAGCTAAAGAAAAAGGAATTAAAGGTTATAGTACAATGAAAAAAGATGAATTATTAGAAATTTTAAAATAAAAAGGAGAATGAAGATGGAAATTACTGCAAGTATGGTAAAAGAATTACGTGAAACATCTGGAGCTGGTATGATGGATTGCAAAAAAGCTCTTTCTGAATGCAACGGTAATATGGAAGAAGCAATGAATTACCTTCGGGAAAAGGGAATTGCAAAATCTGCTAAAAAAGAATCACGTATTGCAGCGGAAGGACTTGCTAATATTTTTATAGATGGAAATAAAGCTGTAATTTTAGAAATTAATTCGGAAACAGACTTTGTTTCTAAAAACCAAGAATTTATTGATATGATTAATAATATTGGTAATTCTTTAGTAAAAAGCTCTGCTCAAAATTTAGAAGAAGCATTAGAAGTAGAAACAACAGAAGGAAAAGTAAAAGATTACATTATAGCAATGGTTGCTAAAATTGGTGAAAAATTATCATTTAGAAGATGCGAATTTGTTACTAAAAATGATGATGAAGTATTTGGTAGTTACCTACATATGGGTGGTAAAATTGCAGCATTAACTGTTTTAAAGAATACAACTGTTGAGGTTGCTAAAGAAGTAGCAATGCAAGCTGCCGCTATGAAACCATTATATTTAGATATTAAAGATGTTCCTGAAGATGTATTAGAAAATGAACGTAAAGTTCAAAAAGAAGTAGCTATTAATGAAGGAAAACCTGCTGATATAGCTGAAAAAATGGTTGAAGGAAGAATTAAGAAATTTTATAAAGAAGTTTGTTTAGTTGAACAACCATTTATCAAAGATGGTGACATATCAGTAGCTAAATATGTAGCTAACAATGGTGGAGAAGTAATTAAAATGGTTCGTTATGAAGTCGGCGAAGGTATGGAAAAAAGAAATGATAACTTTGCTGAAGAAGTTATGAATCAAGTAAAAGGAAACTAAAAAATAATGATTTATTCATTATTTTTTTTTGAGTATTTATAAATCGACAATTATTTTAAAAGAGTTATGCTATTATTAGAACAAGGTGATAATATGAAGAAGAATTTTATATTAATTACATTTTCTATTTTAGCAGGAATACTAGTAACATTTTTTATATTAAATAAAGAGAGTTTTGCGGCTTCAGAAGAATATTTAGCTTATGCCTTTTTAACTACTTCGGTGGATAATGTAATGGAAGCAGAAAACGAAATTAGTAGATTAGGATTGGGAATTTATTTAAATAATGGAAATAAATTTGATATATGTATAGCTATTTATAAAGACTTAGATATTGTTAATGAAATGATAAATCAATATGAGAAAAATGGAACTAATATTTATTTAAAAACTATAAAAGTATCTAAAAATTTTTATAAATCACTAGATACGTATGAAAATATAATAAAAAATACAAATGATAAACAACTAACAACTAAAATAAACGAAAGTATATTAAAGATGTATTTAGAAAGTGATCAAAATGACTAATTTTATCAAGAATAATTATTTATTTCTCGTATTATTCCTTTTATTACTATTTAAAGAACCAATTTATGAATTATTTACTATTAAAGAAGATGAATATAACTTAACAAAATGTAAAATTACAGAAGATGATTATAATAAACTTTTAGAATTTAATGAGATTGATTATATCTACGATAGTAAATATTTGAATTCTTATGTAATATATAAAGATATTTATAATTATTTAGAAGAAATAACAATACGAGGTGGCAAAGATCATGGTTTAAAAAATGAACCTGTAATATATGATAATACTTTAGTTGGAGTTATAAATAAAGTATATGATAATTCCAGTATTGTTAAATTAATTACAAATAAAGATAGTAAAATATCGGTTAAAATTAATGAAGAAATAGGTATTTTAGAATATGAAGGTAATAAATTAGTGGTGAATAATTTATCAAATTATAGCAATTTTTCTTTAGGTGATGCCATATATACATCGGGATTAGGAAATATTAAAGAAAATATTTTTATTGGATATATAAAAGATATTATCTTAGATAGTAAGGGAATAGAAAAAAAAGTAGTAGTGGACTATAATCTAGATATTAAAAATATCGATTATGTAACAATTATGAAGGAGGATAAATGATCTATTTTCTTTTAGTATTAGATATTTTAGTAAACAATTTTACCAAATATACATCCTATTTCTTTATTATTTATCTTTATCAAAAGCCATTTAAATATTATTTATTAACAGGTTTAATATTAGATTTCCTAATTTTTAATACTATGTTTTTAAATACTATAATTTTATTAATTATGTATTTTTTAAATTATATGTTTAAAGATTTAAATAAAGCAAATTTTGGTAATTATATTTTAATTACTTGTTTTAATTATTTAATGTATATTATTTTAACAAATCTAGTAATGACTAAAAATTTAGATTATATTTTAATCCAGATTGGTCTTAATCTTACAATTAATTTAATCTTTTATATTCTTTCTTTTAGAATAGTAAGAATTAGGCAAAAAAGTTAAAAGTTGAACATATACTTAAATGGGTGAATTTAATTAATGAAAGATGATTATACTGTAATTAAACATCAAAAAGCAAGTCTTCGCAATAACACTTCTGTAAATAATCGCAAGATTAAATATTTAAAAAATTTAGTAACCAGAATATTGATAAGTATTATTTTAGTAATAGGAATTTGTATTATTGTAAAAATTAATAGTGATAATAGTATGCTCGTTAATGAATATTTTTTTAAAGAATCATTAAGATTTACTCAAATAAACAATTGGTATCAAAAAAACTTTGGTAAATTATTGCCTAATTCGGGGGAAGTAAGTGAACTTGTTTTTGGTAGTAATGATTTGAATACGGCATCTTACGAAGAATATTTAAATGGGGTTAAATTTAATTTAGCTAAAAATAGTCCGGTTACTTTATTAAATGGTGGAATAGTGGTATTTATTGGTGAAGAAGAGGGATACGATAATACCATAATAATTCAAGGAAATGATGGTATAGACTATTGGTATGGTGGTATTACTAATGTTAATGTAAATTTATATGATTATCTAGAAAAAGATAC
>CANQYF010000061.1 GCA_947628075.1 uncultured Bacilli bacterium
CCCCCCCCTAGGCAAGTGTAGAAAAAGGATAGCAAACGTATATTTGTTAAAAATTTCTTTAAAAGAAAAATGTTGAAAACCATTAAGTTATCAACATCTATATTTTAAATACTTTATTAATATTACTATTAGTTATATTAGCAAGTTCCTCTAAAGATATATTATATAAATTGCTAATAAACTTGACAATTTCAAGGATATGACTTGGGTTATTTTGTTTTCCTCTAAAAGGCTCTGGAGTTAAATATGGAGAATCAGTTTCTAAAACGATATTATCTAATGTTATATTTTTTAATACTTCTTTTAGATTAGAATTTTTAAAAGTTACTACGCCGTTTATTCCTAATAAAAAGCCCATTTTAATATATTCTTTAGCTACTTCAAAACTACCAGAAAATGAATGAATAACTCCTTTTACTTGGTATTTTTTTAAAATATCTATTGTATCTTGGGTAGCATCTCTACTATGAATTATAACTGGAATATTATATTTTTCAGAAAGTAAAAGTTGAGTTTCAAATAATTTTATTTGCTCATCTTTATGTTCTTTACCATAATGATAATCAAGACCAATTTCTCCAATAGCGACAATTTTTTTATTTTGTAAATTATTTTCAATAAATAAAATATCTTCTGGTGTATATTTTAAAACATTCTCGGGATGTATCCCTATTGCGCCATACATATTTGGAAAAAAATTTATTAATTCCATAACTTCTTTATTACTACTGGAATCACACCCATTATTAATAACTCTATTAACAGAATTTTTTTCGGCATTAATTAAAACTTCTTGAATATCATTATAATTTTCTTTAAATATATGACAATGAGTATCAGTAAACATTAATTTTCTTTAATCCTTTCAAATAAATTTGCAGGTTTTTCTGTTCCTAAATCATACATATCTTTCTTTATATTAATGCTTTCAAAACTATTATTGGTAACATTTAAACTTTCTAAAATTTTAAGAGCTGTCTCTGGTATATATGCTTGTAATAAAATTGCTGTTACTCTAATTGAATCCAATAAATTATAAATTACAGTCTCTAATCTGTCATAACTATTTTCATCTTTAGAAAGTGCCCATGGTGTTGTATCATCTATATACTTATTACATTTTCTAAGAACATCAAAAATACTTTCTAGAGCTTCATTTATTTTAAGTTCTTGCATCTTTTTATCAACATCTTCTTTTAAAGAATATACTGCATTTATTAAATCTTTATCAATTTCTTCTTCAATATGTTTATTAGTTACTTTTCCCTCAAAGTATTTAATTCCCATTTGAATTGTTCTACTAACTAAATTACCTAAAACATTAGCTAAATTACTATTTATGCTTTCAATTAATAATTCTCTAGTATAAGTACCATCAGATGCAAAAGGTATTTCGTGTAGCATATAATAACGAATGGCATCTACCCCAAATTCTTTAACTAAATCATCAGCATACACAATATTTCCTTTACTTTTACTCATCTTATCACTACCAAATAATAACCAAGGATGGCCAAAAATTTGTTTCGGTAATTCAACATCTAGAGCATGTAGTATAATAGGCCAATACAAAGTATGAAAACGTAAGATATCCTTACCTATTAAATGAATATCACAAGGCCAATATTTTTTAAATTCATCACTACTACCATCTGGGTCATATCCTAAAAAAGTAATGTAATTAGATAATGCATCAATCCATACATAAATTACATGACTATCATCAAATGTTACAGGAATTCCCCATTTAAAAGATGTTCTAGATACACATAAATCTTGTAAACCAGGTTTTATAAAATTATTTAGCATTTCATTTTTTCTGGCTTCAGGCTCTATAAAATGAGGATGAGTTTCAATATAATCTTCAAGCCATTTAGAGTATTTACTCATCTTGAAAAAATACGCTTCTTCACTAGACTCTTTTAAAGGTCGACCACAGTCAGGACATTTATTATCAGTTACTTGAGAAGAAGTCCAAAAAGATTCACAAGGTGTACAATATAACCCTTTATACTCTCCCTTATAAATATCGCCTTGTTCATACAATTTTTTAAATATTTTTTGAACAACTTTTTCATGTCTTGGGTCAGTAGTTCTTACAAATTTATCATAACTGGTATTCATAAGATCCCAAATTTTCTTTATTTCTCCTGCAATATTGTCAACATAATTTTGCGGACTAATGCCTGCTGCCTTAGCTTTTTCTTCTATTTTTTCTCCATGTTCATCTGTACCCGTTTGAAAATAAACATCATAGCCGTCTAAACGTTTATATCTTGCAATTGCATCTGCTAAAACAATTTCATATGTATTACCAATATGAGGTTTTGCACTTGTATAAGCAATCGCTGTACTTATATAAAATTTCTTATCCATTATTATCCTTCTTTCTCTGGTTTACCAGTCCAGCCTGTTCTTTCTTCATTTACCTCTTCACCACAAGTTAAATATTTTACAAATATTCCTTGGGCATAGCCGTCGCCCTTATTTATTTTATATGTTTCAGTTCCTTCATTTTGCAACGAAACAAACATATGTCCTTCATTATCTTGGTTATTGTAAAAATCACAATCAATTATTCCAACTTGATTAGTAAGACGAACATTATATTTAAAGCCCATACTACTTCTAACAACAATTATAAGCATTTCATCATTTTTAAATTTAGCTTTATAACCAGTAGGTATTTTCTTTATTTCTCCTGGTTTAATTTCAAAATCTTTCATAGCAATAAAATCATAACCAGCACTATATTTAGTTTTCCGTTTTGGTAAACTATATTCTTCATATAATTTTATATCATCTTCTATATCCTTTTTAAACTGTTCAAAACTAATCTTTTCAAAATATCTTTCCATCTAATTCTCCTTATAATATATTCATAAGTTCACTTATTTTAGTGATTTTTTCATAATTTGGATTATTTTCATTAGTAAACCATATTGCTCTTATACCAATATTTAAGGTTGGTTTTATATCCTTTTCTAAATTATCACCAACATAAATACAATCTTTTTTAGAATAATCTTTTAAAATAATATCAAAACATCTTGGATCTGGTTTATTATAATTAATATCAGCACCATAAACTTTTTTAAAATATTTTAAAATTCCCATCTTTTTTAATCTATTTTCTTGAATTTCTGTAAACCAATTAGTAATAACATATAAATCATATTTTTCACTTAGATACTTTATTGTTTTTTCAACTTCAATATCCTTTGTTGCAAATCGAGATTGCTCCTTAAATAAATTATCTATAAAAGAATTGTTTAAATCATAATTACACTTATTATTTATAAAATTTAAGAGTTTAGTCTTATTTAAATTTTTATTATGATTATCATAATCTTCAATTGCAGCATCAATTAATTTGGGATCATATTTAGATATATCTAAATTGCAGCTTTGTAAAGCATTATAAACACCACATACATATTCATCTTTCCAAGGAATAAGTGTATTATCGATATCAAACATAATTGCTTTAATAAAAATCACCTTCTTTAATAAAAAAACATAAATAAAGAAAGGACGAGTATAACCCGCGGTACCACCTTTATTTATGAATATTCATACACTTAACATTTTAACGCACTTCTGCGATTTAGCTCCTAAGTCCATACTAGGCTATTTCTTTTTATTAATTCTCACCAAACATTAACTCTCTTTAAAAAATAAATAACTTCAATACTTATTCATCGCTAACTACGATTAGTTTAACATATAAGAAATTTTTATTCAACAAATTTTTTTATTATAATCAGTTATTGCTTTTGGCAATTTCGGAATCAATTCCGAAAAAGTCGGATTATGGCTAATTCGGAATTAATAAATATCCACCAGCATAGCTGGTGGTTTTTCATTTCCGCCTAAAAGGCTTTATTATTGGCCTCCACTAAAGTG
>CANQYF010000062.1 GCA_947628075.1 uncultured Bacilli bacterium
ATTTGCTAATATAAAAATGTTGGTTTTCCTACAAAATTATATTAGCCAAAACCTACATTTTTATGTTGACATTATCAATATTTGCAATTCCATTGAGTATGTGCTAAACTTTTTATATCGTTTATTTGAATATTTTTCATAAACGTCCTCCTTCTAATATTATTGTTGCTTCCTGGCGGTCGCAACAAATATTATATTAGAAGGAGTTTTTCTTTTCAACTTATCGCTTAAGCTTTACTGAACCCCCAGACTATCTGGGGGTTTTCTCATACAATAAAAGCTGCTTATTAAAAGCAACTTTTTTATTTTATTTATTTCTGGAAAAAATTGCCAACCCTTTCCCCACAAAATAAATTATATCTGTACTATTTTTTAAGGCTATCTTTTTGCCTATTGCTTTACCCCCAACCGTTAAAGAGGAAATAACCGAAGCAAATAAAACATTCCATAAAGAAATATTATTACCTACAAACAAGTTCATTACTAAAACTGCCACTAAACTACCACTTACAATCCCGCAGATGTCACCTACTACATCATTACATAAGCTAGAGACAACACTAGCATTATTTACTAATTTAATTGCATGTTTTGCCCCTTTTAATTTTTGACTAGCTTTTGAATGTAACACTTTTATATCACAACTTAATACAGAAGTACCTACTATATCAAATATAATCCCAATAAAGATAATTGTTAAAATGCAAATAACTAATAATATATTATTTAAGTCTCCAAGAAAATTGGAAATAATACTAAACATAATAGCTAAAATAAATGTTAAGAAAAAGACTTTTAAGGTCCAATGATTTTTCATAAATTCTCCTAAAAATAAAAAAAAATATGGTATATTATAAATCAATTTTATGGTTTAGGTCGAGTTGAATTTCTCTATTTCCTACTAAAAGTTACCCGTTAGCGATTTCTCTTTAAAGGAAACAATTAAATGTCACCATTTTAATTACTCGATTGCCACTTAATCCATACTCTAATACTTATAATATGTACATTCTAGAGATTTTCTCAAACACCAGTGATTGTTTTTATCCACTTTTGCAATAATGATTTCAACTGTTCATTGTAAACAATCAGTATTCCACATTATCACTCATGGCAAGAATTTCTAAATCCGAACGCAATATAAGGAGTTTGTTTATATGCCATTATAAAGTATCCCTATATTTTAAATTATATATTCACCCTAACCTGGGCGGAAAAAGCAAATATATAAAGTGTCATCTTCTATTAGTAGATTTTTAGCCCTACCTTCAAACAATTTATGTGACTAGAATAATGCACCACACTTAACATTTTAGCAGAAATCTCTATTTTTGTCAAATTTGTGTCAAAATTTCTACTATTATATTATATTAAAAAAAGGAATTTTTATTAATTCCTAATTTTTAGTTATCTTAACAGTTACAGTACTTGTAACCATATAATTAATTAATGGATTATTATTATCAATTTTTACTTCAACTTCATATGTGCCTTCACCTAGACCAGATAAATCAAGATAAGGTCTTATATTACTTGCATCAATATTACTTAAGTTAGAACGTACACCTTTGGCTTGAATTTCAATAGCTTTATTAGAAGTTGGATTAGCAGTATAACCTTCCGCTAAATTTTTATAACTAAAGTCATTAACTGTTAAGGTTTTTTGCTCTTCATCGCCAAAAGATATTGTAATAGTAACATTTTTAACACTGATGTCTCTTACTCCCACTGGTTTAGCAATGATTACGGTATAATTTTTAACAGATTCTGCGCCATAACCATCTACATTAACCGTTACTGGAACCGAAGTTATATCTTTAATATCTTCTTCTTCCCCATAAATATCAACAGTAAAGGAAGCACTGTTATTTATTAGAATTGAAGCAATTGCTTTACCATTTACTAAATTTCCTGTTGTTAATATTGATAAAGGAACAGTCATTTTATAACTATTTAATACCAATGTTCCGGTAAGTGTTTTTGGTACTATTTCTACATTAGAAAGAATCTCGCCATTTTTATCATAAGCCACTAATGGTATATTTGTAAGTTCATAAGTTCCTTTTTCTTTATATGTATCTAAAGATAAATCTACTAAAGCTTTAATTGATGATATATTATCAATAGCAGTCTGACTACCTTTAACTACAACTTCACTACTGTCTAAAGTAACACTAGAAACACTTAATTTATTATCTAATTTATCAGTACCTACTAGATCATAAGTAACTGATTTTACTTCACTTACTTTATCTTTAATTGTAACATTGATATAGTTTGGATTTAAAATATAATCTACCGCTTTGATTGGCTCGGTTGAGGTAAAGTAAACACGATATGTACCGGCTTCGGTATATTTAGATAAGTTTAGTTCAACTTCAAATTCACCTAATTGCTTAGCTAAATATATATCGCTTCTACGTCCAGAAATAGTTATATCAACTGTTTTTGGTACATTTTCAACTACAAAAGCTTCTTCATTATAAATTAAATTTACAGGTACATCTTTTATAATTTCAGCTTCATTACTAACTAAACTTAAAACTTTATTATCAATTAATACAAAACATATAATGGCAAATACTAAAGCCATAATTATTAAAAATTGAGGTCGATTTAATAACTTATTGAAACTATTATTATTACTATTTGTACCCTTTTGAACATTATAGATTAATCTACTAATCGGCATAACAATAAATTTATCAATTACTTTAAATATTGATTCAAAGAAAGTAAAGATAACTCGACCTATTTTCTTTAAAAATTTACTCATTATCTTCACCACTTTCTCCTTCTTCAGCTTCAAAGAATACTTCAGCCTTTGGATTTAATTCTTCAATTAATTTCATTCTAAATTCATCTAAAGTTAAATTATAATTTAATTCATTATTGCAAGCGATAGAAATTCTACCAGTTTCTTCTGATACGACTAAGGCAATGGCATCACTTTCTTCAGCTATACCTAAAGCCGCCCTATGTCTAGTTCCTAATCTTTTTGATATATTAGGATTCATACTGGTTTTAAAGACAGACCCAGCACAAGTTATTCTATCGCCTTGAATAATTACACCACCATCGTGCATTGGAGAATTTGGGAAAAAGATAGTCTCTAATAATTCATCAGTTAAATCAGCATAAACTTTAGTTGAATTATTAATATATTCTTGTAAAGATATTTCTCTTTCTATAACAATTAAAGCCCCGATGCGATTCTTTTTGAAGTATTCAACTGATTTCATGATTTCAAAAACAACTTTTTCTCTTTCATCAACAGTTAATATTTTATGGCGCCCTAATAGTTGAGTTCGCCCAATTGATTCAAGAACACTTCTAATTTCTGGTTGAAAAATAACGATAATGGCAAGTGGTCCCCAAGATACAATATATTCTAAAATAACTCCTACTGTATATAAATTTAATAAATCACTTAGTATCTTTATTAATAAGATGATTACAACACCTTTAACAATTAAGACCATTTTAATATTATTTTTAACATTTTTTAAAATATAATAAAATGCTAACCAAACAATTCCTATATCAATAATTTTCGTTATAACATTCCATATGGCAGATAAGTCCATAAATTCACTCCTATCATTTGCTTATTAATTATAGCATAAAGATAAAAAAATAAAAAGTCCTTAAGGACTTTATTCTGGGTTACTTTAAATGAAAAGATAAATTTCAGTTAATAGAAAAGAAATGAAAATAAATCTTGCAACAAAAAATATATAAAAAT
>CANQYF010000063.1 GCA_947628075.1 uncultured Bacilli bacterium
GGGGTGTATGTGGTATAATGAATGTATAAATAAGAAATAATAATAAAGAAGTGAAAAATAGATGACGAGAGAGAAGAAAACCATTGAAATAAAACTAATAATAGGAATATTATTCATGTTAGTATTACTTGTTGGGGCATCATATGCTTATTTCTCTGTGGAAGTAAATTACTCTTCTAATACCCCAACTATAGTAACTGCGTCTACGGGTAAAGTAAATACGATAACTATTCAAAATGTGGTAAATGATTTACATATCAATTTAAGAGGAAGTGAAATGTCTAAATATAATGAAGGATATTATTATGCTGATGAAGAACAAGACTTTGTAACTGAAAGAGTAGAAGGAAGACATGATTTAATAAAATTAACTGCTGCTAAAGAAGAAAAAATTAATAGATATAAGTGTAATGGTGAAATAAAAGTAAAATTAGATATAACAAATGGTAGTATGGGAAGTGTTATAGAAAAAGATGATGCTTACTTGGTACTAGATGGAGGAAACATAACTGAGAAAATAGATTTATCAGAATTACAAAGTACAAATGGTGAAATAATAATACCAATTGAGATAAATGTAATAAGTGGAGATAGTAATACAATAAATGGTTATGTAAGTATAGAGAATAAAGATATAGAACAAAATTATTTAGCAGATAAAAAGATAAATGTTGAAATTGAGATGCAAAATTTAACATGTGATATAGGGCTAAGTGAAACAGAAGAATATATAAGGAAATATGATATAAATAAAACATTAAGTAGTACTAAAGACACTAGTTTATTTAGATATCAAGGGACATATGAAGAAGTAACAAATAATTATATATGTTTTGGGACATATTTCAAAAGTGAATGTACTGAAGATACCGATAAATATATGTATAGAATTATAGGAATAAATGAAGATGGTCAATTAAAGATAATCAAAAAGGAAGCTTTACCTCAAGATGAATCATGGCATAATGATGAATCAAAACCATTAACTTGGCCAGAAAGTCAATTATATAAAAGGTTAAATGGGTTAGATGAAGGAAATAATGTATTTATAGGAACAGGATATATACCAGAAGGATGGCTCACTAAAATAGCAGATACTTATAATTGGTATATAAATGATACACAAGTTAATATTGAATATTCATTAGATGCTAAGATAGGTTTATTGACAAGAAATAATTATTTTCACAGTTTGCAAGATGGCAAACGTAATAATAATGAATTACTTATAACAAGTTGGATTCATTTAAGTCATAATGATGAAAAGAACATAGAAACTAGTGAATGGACGATGTCTGGCGGTGCAAAAATTACTACAGGTACTAGAGCCGTTGCAATATTACCAGATGGTACCGTAAATGATTATCGCTATGTTAAAAGGTACAGTTACCCCATTCGTCCTGTATTTTATTTAGAAAGAGGAACAACAATCACATCAGGAACAGGTAACATTGATGATCCTTTTATTGTTAATGAATAAGAAATTAATTTTTAAAGAATATTAAATATATGGTATTTTGACAATTATTATTAAAGAATGTATAATTGATATGTTAGAAGGTGTGACATGTTTAAAGTAATCAATTATACAATCAGATATTTAATAATTATACTTTTTGTCGTTTTAGCTTCTAATTATGTTAATATTATAGAAAATAAAAGTTATAGTGATAATATAAATAAAAATGTTAATTTATCAACAATGGCATTAAAAATAGATGAATTTAAAGAAAATGATATTTATAGCGCTAAAGATACGTATACTGGTGATTTAACTGGTTATGTTTATAATTGTCCATTATGCAATGGTACTTTGGGATGTATGCCATCTTATTATATAAAAGATGGAACCACAACTTATAATGATGAAACTTATGGCTCCGTAAGAATTGTTGCGTCTTCTTCAAATCTTCCATGTGGTTCTATTGTTAGATTCGAAACTAGTAGAGTATCAAATGAGCCAGTGTATGCAATTGTTTTAGATCGTGGTGTTAGAGGTAATGCTTTAGACTTATTAAGTAGTGATTTAAATTATGCTCTTAATGTAGGAAGAAGTATTATTACATATGATGTTTTAAGGGAAGGATGGGGTAAATAATTACCCTTTTTAGTTTTATGAAAGCAAAAAAGAGCTTAGGTCAAAATTTTTTAATTGATAACAATATTATTCAAAAGATTAGTGATAATATTAGTGTAAATAATAATGATTTAATTGTTGAAATTGGTCCCGGTAGGGGAGCTTTAACATGTAAGCTAAAAGAAAAAGGAGCCAATTTAATTTGTTATGAAATAGATACGGATTTAAAAATTTATTTAAATAAATATGAAGATGAAAAAACTAAAATAATTTATCAAGATATATTAAATAGTAATATAAAAAATGATATTGAAAAAATAAACTATAATAAATTATATATTGTTGGCAATCTTCCTTATTATATTACTACACCAATTATAAAGTATTTAATAGAACAAGATATTATAATTGATAATATGCTTTTTATGGTCCAAAAAGAAGTGGCAGAACGTTTTACAGCTCTACCTAAACATAAAAATTATGGAAGTATAACATTATATTTGAAATATTATTTTGATGTTGAATATTTATTTAGTGTTAGTAAAAATTCTTTTGATCCAAAACCTAAAGTGGAAAGCGCTATAATAAAATTTACAAGAAGAACAGATAAGCCGCAGATTAATAAAGAAATTTATTTTAATTTAATTAATGATGCTTTTAAAATGAAAAGAAAAACTTTAAAAAATAATTTATATGATTATGATTTTGAAAAGATTAAAAATATTCTTTTAAAATATGGTTTTAATGAAAATGTCAGAGCGGAAGAATTATCAGAAGAAATTTTTATTGAAATAGCAAGTATTTTATAATTTTTATCCTAAAAAAAAGGAAAAGCATAAAACTCCACAATATATATAATTGAAAGGAGGAATAATGATTAAAAATACACGTCCCATGTTGCATGATGATTTGCGCTTTAAAACAACATTCCGAGAAGAAAAATATTTGAATTACTTTATAGAAAGCTTTTTTGAATATTTAAATAAGGATGATAAAGTAAAATTTGTAAGTATAACACCTCAATATTTTATGATACCCCATTTTGAAGGATTAAAAGGATTTTATGGAGATATAGTAGGAACACTGGATAATGGTGATATAATCTCATTAGAGATGTATAAAAGTAAGTTTGGGAAAGAAGAATATAATAAAAGCTTTACGTATGCCTGTGCCTTATATCAAGAACAAATAAAGAAAGAAAAGAAGATCAAAAAAGAAGTAACAAAATATGGGGAAATGAGGAAAGTAATAAGTATAAATTTAATCACCAATGATTATAAAGGGAAAAATAAGAAAGTAGTAAATAGTTATAGATTCATGAATGAAGAGATGTGTGAAGTAATAGAAGAAGATAATATAATAATGTATCTAGTAAGGCTAGATAAAGGTGAAGAAGTAAAAAATAAAGAAAAAAGATTCATAAAGATGATAAGAATGATAAATGCCAAAAGTATAGAAGAGATGGAA
>CANQYF010000064.1 GCA_947628075.1 uncultured Bacilli bacterium
GCTTACTTTGCTGTGGAAGTAAATTCTTTAGATTATAATAAAACAGTAGTAACCGGAAGTACAGAAGGAGTAGCTGTAGCTAGTATTCAAAATCCAACTACTAAATTAAATTTAAATGTTGATGGTTCTGCCATGAGCTTAGATAACTTAGGAACAATCTATGCCGACGACGAAGATAATTATGTTAAAACAAAGAGTGAAGGATTTCATGATATAGGAATAATAACATTAACAAATTCAAAGAAAGACGATAATATTTATAGATGTACCGCAAATGTTACAATTACTGTTGATAATAGTGCTAATAGTATTTTAAATTATCTTCAAGAAGGAGATTTAAAAGTATTCATAAGATGGGGAACCCATCATGAAATAATAGATTTATCAACAATTAAAAACACAGGGAAAACGACTATACCGATAAGTTTAGACATCGTAGGGAATAATAGTAAAAGTATCGAAACATATATTGAATTAACAAATAAAGAGACAGACCAAAATTATCTATCAGGAAAAGGTATCAATATAGACATAAATACTACAGATTTAAAATGTGAGTTAACTGGAGAAAGAGCTGCGTATTTAAAAAGTGGTAATTTAGGCGAACTTATGAATCATATTACTGATATTAAAACCATTTATTTTGTTGATTATATAGATATAAGTAATGCAGTTGAGGATCCAGTAGATTTAACAAATATAGGAACGAAAGAACATCAATCACCAGCAGGAAGTATAATAGGGTGGTTAGAAGAAATACCAAAAGAAACAGAAGAAGAAACCCAATTTTATAATTTATATATTGGAAGTAATGATAGAATATATGCTCAAAATGCTTTTAATTTTCGAGGCATGTCTAATGTAGAAAATATATCCTTTGATAATTTTTATACTGATTTGGTCGGTGTTATTCAATTTATGTTTAATGGAATGAGTAATTTAAAATCTGTAGATTTAAGTAGCTTTGATACAGCAAATGTAACTAATATGGCACGAATGTTTGAAGAAGTAAATCAAATTACCGAATTAGATGTAAGTAATTTTAATACCAAGAAAGTAACAACTGCGTATGGTATGTTTTCTGGTTTAAGTAGAGTAACCAAATTAGATGTGTCAAATTTTAATACAATGAAAGTAACAACTATGGCCAGTATGTTTGCGGGAATGAGTTCACTTACAGAATTAGATGTCAGTGGTTTTTATACAGGTAATGTAACAACAATATCAGGAATGTTTCAATGGCTTAGTAAAATAAAAGAATTAAACGTATCAAAATTTGATACTAGTCAAGTAACAAGTATGGATAGTATGTTTGCAAGAATGGAATCTTTAACATCACTTGATGTATCCAATTTTGAAACTAGCCAAGTAACGAGTATGCATAGTATGTTTGGCTGGGATGGTTCCTTAAAAAAATTAGATTTATCTAATTTTGATACTAAGAATGTTTTAGTCACGTTTCAAATGTTTCGTGATATGAATTTAGAATATTTAGATTTAAGAAATGCTGAATTTAGACAAATTGTTTCTGATTATGGACAAATGTTTTTACACATGGTAAATGGAGTTACAATAATTGCAAAAGATGAAGCAAATAAAAAATGGATTGAAGAAAGACTTCAAGAAGTAGCTAGAACTGGTAATGTTCTACTACCAAATGAATTAGAAGAATCGTAAAAAAATCATATTTTTTATAATAAACAAAGAAATTAAAACTTTTGTTGAATTTCAAACATTCTTTTGTTATAATCATTGCAGGTGATTTATTATGGCAGTTGAACGTAATTTTACGGAACAAGAACTAGTAAGAAGAGAAAAAGCAAACGAACTTAAAAAAATGGGAATTGATCCTTTTGGGCATCGTTTTAATGTTACAAGTAATTCTAAAGATATTTATGAAAAATATGAAAGTTACGATAAGGAACAATTAGAAGAAGAAAAAAATGAAGTAATTGTTGCTGGTCGAATCATGAGTAAAAGAAGAAGTGGTAAAGCCGGATTTATGGATATTCAAGATAGATATGGTAATATTCAAATTTATATTAGTATTAATGATGTTGGCGAAAATGAATATGAACTTTATAAATCATGTGATATAGGTGATATTGTTGGGATAAATGGTTGGATTTGTAAAACCAATACTGGGGCTTTAACAATACATGCCACTAAATACACTCATTTAGTTAAAGCTTTAAGGCCTCTTCCGGAAAAATTCCATGGTCTTACCGATATTGAAGAAAGATATAGAAGACGTTATGTTGATTTAATAATGAATGAGAATGCAAAGAAATTAGCAGTAATGCGTCCAAAAATAATTAGATGTATTCAAAATTTTATGGATAAAAGAGGATTTGTCGAAGTTGAAACTCCTATTTTGACAACTCTATTATCAGGAGCAGCAGCTCGTCCTTTTGTAACTCATCACAATACTCAAGATTTAGATATGTATTTAAGAATTGCTTTGGAACTTCCTTTAAAAAGATTATTAGTTGGTGGTATGGAAGCTGTTTATGAAATAGGTCGTACTTTTAGAAATGAAGGAATGGATCCTAAACATAATCCAGAATTTACTTTAATGGAAGCTTATCTTGCTTATTCTGATTTAGAAGGAATGATGGAGCTTACGGAAAATATGTATCAAACGATTGCTAAAGAAGTAGTAGGTAAAATGATATATAATTGGGATGGTAATGAAATTAATTTAGAGGGGCCTTGGAAGAGAATCAGTATGACTGATGCTATAAAAGAGGTTACAGGAATTGATTTTAAAAAGGAAATGAGTATTGAAGAAGCATTAAAATTATGTGAAGAACATCACATACCTGTTGAAGAACATCAAAAGTCTTTAGGGCATATAATTAATTTGTTTTTTGAAAAGTATGTAGAAGAAACCCTTATTCAACCAACATTTTTATATGGCCATCCAATTGAAATAAGTCCTTTAACTAAGAAAAATCCAGAAGATCCACGTTTCGTAGATCGTTTTGAATTATTTATTGGTGGTAAAGAATTTGCTAATGCTTATACAGAACTTAATGATCCAATTGATCAATTAGAAAGATTTGAAGAACAATTAAAAGAAAAAGATTTAGGAAATGAAGAAGCAAATGATATTGATATGGATTTCATTGAAGCTTTAGAATATGGTATGCCTCCAGCTGGTGGAGTTGGTTATGGAATAGATAGATTATGTATGTTATTTACCGAATCAGATTCTATTCGTGATGTTATTTTATTTCCAACGATGAAGCCAAGAGATTAGTTTGCTCAAATGAAAAGATAAATTTCAGAAAAGTTAAAAAAAAGTGAAATGTAAGAGAAAATGGTAGTTTTTAAGAG
>CANQYF010000065.1 GCA_947628075.1 uncultured Bacilli bacterium
CTCTTTTTCTTTGTTTTCAACATTTAAAAAGATAGAAATTTCTTTATTCCTATCTTTCTAAGTCTGAATTGTTACTAATTTTCTAAAATTTCTATTGCTTTATTTAATTGACTATCAATATCTAATTGATCATTTTCTATATAATAATCAGGAGTAATACCAGTGCCATCAATACAAATACCACTTGGTGTTAGCCATTTAGCAGTTGTAAGTTTTATAGAGCCGCCTGTTTCTAAAGGTTCTACTTGTTGGACTTTGCCTTTACCATAGCTTTGGGTTCCTACAATGGTAGCATTATAACTATCATTTAAAGCTGCTGCTAATATTTCGGCGGCAGAGGCCGAATTCTCATTTATTAATACCACAATAGGATATTCTCTTTTTTCTTTTGTTTTATCCCTTAAAATCATAGTATTATTACTATTTTCTAACGAATAAATAACTTTTCCTTCTTCTAAAAATAAAGAAGACGTTTTTTCGGCCGCATCTAAGTATCCCCCTACATTATTTCTAACATCAATAATAAGTGAATTAATATTATAGCTTTCTAATTCTTTTAAAGCTAGATCAACCTGTTCACTTAATTTTTCAGAAAATTTAGTTATAGCTAAATAGCCAATGCTTGTGTTTTCAATAACTTGATAGTCCACTGATTTATTTGTTAAACTCTTTTTTTCTAAATTAAAATTTAATATTTCTTCTCCTCTTAGCACTTCTAAAGCAATATTATTACTTTTATCATTTCGAATAAGTGTACTAATATTTTCTGAATTAAGACCCGTTACAGTAATTCCATTTACTTTATTAATAAGATCTTCTGCTTTTAAACCGGCCTTTTCAGCTGGAGAATCTGGCATTACATAAACAATTAAATTGTTAGATATTTCTACTCCTATTCCTTCATAGGTTGCAGATAAATCATCTAATATGCCTTGGTATTCTTCATCTTCTAAATAAGTTGTATATTTATCACCTAAATAATTTAGCATACCCTCTTCAGCTGCTTTTAAAACTTCTTTTTTATCAAAATTATCATAATATCTTGATAATAATGTTTCATAAACATTGATAAATTCTTGTAATTCTTTATCATCAGATACTTCCTTTACTTTACTGGTGCTATTTAACATAATAACGCCTGTTGCTAAACCAGAAACTATTGAAGTTATTATCATAATAATAATTATTCCCAATAGACCAAAGCCTTTAGTTTTCTTCACCTTTATCACATCCTATATTGTTCCTTATATAATTTTAACATGGCGACAAAAAAAAAGAAAGCTACTTTTAGCTTACCTTAATAAATCATGTATAGTTTTGTAATCTTCAACATATTTAACAATTTTGCCTTTTTTTACTTGAATTAGCGTTAAATCACCTAAATCTAATTCCTCAATTTTAGTAGCTTTGGGATTACTTTTATTATCATTGTTAACATTATAATATTCTTTGTTTAAAGAATTACTTAAATCACATAAATAGATTGGCTTATAATTTTTTTCTTTACTATTTTCATCAATATATAGATCCATTAATGTTGCATATTTTACAGCATCATTTTTTTCACTATCATAAATTAGAACATAATAATCATCTGAAGGTCTATTTAAAAGAGTGCCAATTGTAACAACATCATAATTTATTGCTCCCGTTGTTGGCGTATCCTCATATTCAGCCTCTTTTTTGTTGAATGCTTCAGTTGCAATATAAACAATACCTGCAATTACCGCTATTGCGATAACAATAATAACAAATCTCTTTATTTCATTTTCATCTTCGCTAAGTCCTAAATTTTTAGCCGTCACCTTTTTATTATGCATTATTGGATTTTCTTTTGTTTTATTTTTCATAACTATCTCCCTAAAAATAATTATAACTAAAATGTATAATTATTGCAAGAAAACATTGTAAAGTATTGAAATCAAAAATGCCTATTTATTAATAATAAAAGGATCAGTAAGTGTACCGGTTCCTGATACTATAGTTGTTCCTCTTTCTAAATAAAATACGGGACGAAAATAATAATTATTTGCCCAACCATTAATATATGTTCCAGGATTGTTTTCAAGCAAACCATTAGATGAAATAACATGAGCTCGGGCAGCATTTGTTGAACCAAAGGACCCGCTCATAGTCCATTCACCCCAACTGTAAGTGCTAGGAAAATCTTCATCATTATGGCTTAGATGCATCCAACTTGTTATAAGTACTTCTGCTTTATTTGTATCCCCGCCTTGGATATTTTTTAAATAATCATTTCCCGTTATTAACCCTATCTTGGCATCTACTTTATAACGATCATCATCCTTGGGAATCCTATAACCAGCATACTTATGCCAATTATAAGTATCGGCTATTTTGGTTAGCCATCCTTCTGGTAAGTATTCTGTTCCTATAAATACATTATTTCCTTCATCTAATCCATTTAACCTTTTAAATAATCTACTCTCTGGCCAAGTTATTACAGGATTCGGTATGTTATGCCATACTTCCTTCTGTGGCATTGCCTCTTTTTTAATTATCTTTAATTGGCCATCCTCATTTATTCCTATGATCCTATACATATATTTATCGGTATTTTGAGTACATTCATTCTTATCATATGTTCCAAAACATATATAGTTATTTGTTACTTCTTCATATGTTCCTTGATATCTGAGTAAACCAGTATCTTTTGTTTCACTTAATGTTTTATTTATATCATACTTTCTTATATATTCTTCTGTTTCACTTATCCCTATATCACATGTTAAATTTTGCATTTCAATTTCGACATTTATTTTTTTATCTGCTAAATAATTTTGTTCTTTTTCTTTATTCTCTATACTTACATAGCCATTTATTGTATTACTATCTCCACTTATTACATTTATCTCAATTGGTATTATTATTTCGCCATTTGTACTTTGTAATTCTGATAAATCTATTTTCTTAGTTATGTTTCCTCCATCT
Organism: uncultured Bacilli bacterium; assembly: GCA_947628075.1. GTDB lineage: Bacteria > Bacillota_I > Bacilli_A > RF39 > UBA660 > SIG200. Next base: position 2,953 of record CANQYF010000065.1, read on the forward strand.
AGTACTAAGTAAGCATCATCTTTTTCTATAACACTTCCCATACTACCATTTGTTAAATCTAATTTTACTTTTATTTCGCCATTACACTTATATCTATTAATTTTTTCTTCTTTGGTTGCAGTTAGCTTTATTAAATCATGTCTTCCTTCTACTCTCTCAGTTAAAAAATCTTGTTCTTCATCAGCATAATAATATCCTTCATTATATTTTGACATTTCACTTCCTCTTAGATTTATATGAAGATTATTG
>CANQYF010000066.1 GCA_947628075.1 uncultured Bacilli bacterium
ACTTTTTGACGTTCTTTTTCTGTTGAAGACTTACCAATTATACAGTCATAAAGTTTTTGCTTCAATTCTTTAGTTAATGGCATTCCCTCTTGAGCCATAGCGCCATTTACTTTGTTTATTTTTTCTTGTATTTCTTTTTCAGTTAGCTTTTTATTATCCATAAACTCACTCACTTTCTAAAGTTTTTTACATACTTATTATATCATAAAATACTTAATAAATCAGTAGTTTTGTTTGATTTTTTTTAAGTATTTTATAAGAAAAGATACCTTTAAGTATCTTCCCAATTAATTTCATAATAAAGCAAATAACATTATTATTAATATCCTAATTTTTCAAGAGCATATTCAAGAAAAGGAGACAACTTATTTTTATCTAAATCTTTAATTAAATACCAATTAGCTCCTTCTGAGTCTAATCCATCAGCCTCACTTTTTAAGTTAATATCATTAGTTTCAACTAAATATAAAATTCCTATATGATGCAAGTCTTCAAATAAATCTTCTTCCATTTCCCACTTTATATTAGTAGCTGTTACATCAAATAAGCTATATTTACTTATCTTAATTCCAGCTTCTTCCATTATTTCTCTTTCTAAGGTTTCATAAGGTAGTTCTGTGTGTTCAATTCCACCTCCTGGTAAATCAAGTTTACCTTTATATCCTCCTCGAGCTTTTTTTACTAAAGCAATTTTATCATCCTTAATAATAATTCCATATGCTCCAACATGAGTTTTTACAATTGTTTCCATTTAATATCACTCCTTACTTTTAATAACAATAAGAGGTACCATCATTTCTTCTTTAGTTATACCACTATGATCTGCTTTTAAAGTTTTAAATTTTTCATTTGTTACCGTATACCTAATATTTAAATTACTATTACCTATTAATATAACATCTCCTAAATAACTATCAATTCTTTCATGTTTTTTACCTAAACCTAAAAGTCCTAGTTTTAAAAATTCCTCTTTATCATAAATTAAAAATTTATCTTTAAAATACTTATTAATCAATTCTTTAAACAATTCTTTTTTATTTTCTTTTAAGAAAATTGATACAAATCTTGATTCAATAGATGGTGGTATTTTCAAACAATCATCTATATCTTTATACTCATTTAAATAGATTTCTTCGACATCAACTGCTCCATGATCAGCGGTTATAATAATAATAGTATCTTTTAATTCACTTACTAGTTTTTCTAAAGTATCATTAATTGATTTTAATTCCTGTTTTACTTCCAAACTATTAATTCCATATTTATGAATAGTTGAATCAGGTTGTATCCAATAAGCTGAAATTAAGTTTTTCCCATCTTTTTTACATGCCTCTTTAATTCCATCACATATTTCAGAAAAAGAACTTTCATATTTTTTACTAAAATCAGGAAAAACTTTACTAAACTTAATATCTTTATTATTTTTTACTATTTTTTCATATATAGATTCATATTTTAATATACCATCTTCAGGACTTTCAATTATTTTTTCCCCAGTATAAAAATCACATCCTGAAAAAAGTTCTATCATACGATCATATTCATGAAAATAAGGCATCCATCCAACCCATCCTGTTTCATAAGGTGATAACCCCGAATGAATTGAAATTGTTGCAGCAGCTGTTGTTGGTGGAAAAACGGAAGTTACATTTGTTACTAAATTGCTTTTTAAAAATTTTACTTCATCTTGATGATTCTCTAATATATTTGTACCTAAACAATCTAATACTAAATATACTACATTTTTATAATTACCTTCTAATATCTTATCTAATTCCTTTAATGATGGATAATTACTTTCTAATCCATATTTTTTTAAAATTGATGAACTAATTGATAAAATACTTCTATCATAATCTGGTTTTAACATACTATTTTTACTCCTTTCATATCAATCTCTTATATATTTATCCATTAATTTTTGAGCTAATTCTTCCCCTTCTTTAGTAATTGATACTGATTTTCCTCTACTATAATATAAATAGCCTTTATCAGTTAAATCATTAATAATATCAAAATCATACCCTTTCCAACAACTTTTAATTTTAGATTCCTTTATCTCATCATTTTCATCTCTAACATATCCATCTTCTTCCCATGATGTTAAATACATAAGAAGTAATGTTAATTCTTCAATATTCTTTTCCATATCAATTTTTCTCCTTTAATTCATCTATAAATTATCCCCAAACACATGAATTAATACTTTCAAAAAACTCCAATAATAACTTTAAACTAATAAAATTATAACATTTAAATACTTTTAGGTAAACTATTTTTTAAATAACATTTTTCAATTTCTTCCCATTTAGCATATTTAATCATATCATCATTAAAATGAATAAATTGTTTAGGTTTAAATTTTTTAAAACGGCCTTCACAGTAAACCAATAATAAATAATCAGGAACTATTCCTAAATAATCATCACCAGTTAAAGCATCTTTAATTATATTAGGTTCATATATTTTAACAGGAATATTATTCTTTATAAGTTCTAAATAAATTTTAGCTATTTCAACTTTCATTAAAATTCTAGTTCCATCTAATCCTAAATAATAGCCTTTATCATCATGTCCAACCATCAAGTTAACTCTTGAGTAGGAATGTCCTCTAATAATCTCCCAAGGATGTCCACCTCTTCTATCCTTATCTTTATACCAATCATCAAAAGCTTCTTTACTATCTAAATCAATATTTGTTAATCCTTCATCTCTTCCATCAGCATATTTTTTATACAATTCTATATCACTTAAATTACCTAATTCCCTGCCAATACTTTGAAAAGCTAATCTGACATAATAGAAATATTTATTAGCAGTCATATCAATAATTCTCTCATTAGTATCCTCTTTAGCATTTAAAACAAAAGCTTCTATTTCAGCTTTACTAATTTCTTCTAGTAACTGCTTTTTTGCATATTCATTAATTTTCCAATAATCACTTCTTTTTATTACTCCAA
>CANQYF010000067.1 GCA_947628075.1 uncultured Bacilli bacterium
AATCTTATTTTAATAGTTGCTCTTTTTTTGTTTGTTATAATAATTATAAGAGTTTCTTATATTGCTGTATCAGCTGAAGTTGATGATATAAATATTCAGGAACTGGCTAGTAAAAGAACTACTAAAACAACAATTTTAAAGGCTAATCGCGGAACTATTTTTGATAGTTCTGGTAATATCTTAGCCCAAGATGTTTCAAGTTATACTTTAATTGCTTATTTAGATCCCAAAAGAACAACGGATCCTGATAATCCTAAACATGTTGTTGATAAAGAAAATACGGCATTAGTTTTATCAAAACTTTTAGATATGGATTATGATACGGTTCTTGGTTATTTAAAAAAAGAAAATGTTTATCAAACAGAGTTTGGTAATAAAGGACGTGGTTTAACAGAACTTGAAAAAGATACGATTAAAGCGGCTAATTTACCAGGTATTGATTTTATTGAGACAACTAAAAGATATTATCCTTATGGAGAATTTTTATCTTATTTAATTGGGTATGCTAAAGAGGATGAGGATGGTAATTTAAAAGGAGAATTAGGGATTGAAAAAGCCTTAGATTCAGAGTTAACCGGAAGAGATGGTAAAACTGTTTATCAAAAAGATTTAAGAGGTTATAAAATTGCAGGCACTAAAGAAGTAACAGAACCTGAAAAAGATGGAACAGATGTTTATTTAACAATTGATAGTAATGTGCAATTTTTTGTTGAAGAAGCCATTAATAAAGCCAAAAGTGACTATCCTTTAGATGAATTAGATATTATAGTTGCAAATGCTAAAACTGGGGAGATATTAGGATATGCTTCTAATCCTAGTTTTGATCCAAATATAAGAAATATTAAAAATTATTTAGATCCAAATTCAAGTGTTGCCTTTGAACCAGGTAGTACAATGAAAATATATACTTATATGGCCGCTCTTGAAGCAGGGGTTTATAGAGGAAGTGATACTTATCTTTCGGGTTCTTTTACAACCAAAGATAAAACAGTAATTAGAGATTGGAATCGAACTGGTTGGGGTTATATTACTTATGATCAAGGTTTTATTGTATCTAGTAACACTGGAGTTGTTAATATCATGAATAAATATTTAGAGGCTAATAAATTAAAAGAATATCTAAAAAAACTTGGCTTTGGTAGTAAAGTTAATGTAGGACTTGCCAATGAAGCAAGTGGCAAGGTTGATTTTAGATATGAAACAGAAGTTTTTAATGCGGCTTTTGGTCAAGGAATTACAACAACTCCATTACAACATATTAAGGCTTTGACGGTTCTGGCTAATGATGGAGAATTGTTAAACCCTTATATTATAAAAAAGACTGTTGATAGTGATGGTAATGTTAATGAAAACAAACGGGAAAGTTTAGGAGTCGTTGCTAGTAGTAAAACGGTTGAATATATGAAAAATTTGATGTGGCATACCGCGAATGATTCAAATGGAACGGGACATCCTTATACCGTTCCCGGTTTTGATATTATGGCTAAAACCGGAACCGCCCAAATTGCTAGTACCAATGGTAAAGGTTATTTAACAGGAGATTCGGATGTTAATAGAAGTGTTTCAATTTTGTTTCCAAAAGATGAACCTCAAATTATTATCTATGCCGTTGCTAAAAGATCTCCTTATGCAACACCTCTTACATCAGCCGTTAAAGATATCATCAAAAATGTTGCTAAGTATTATAACATATATTCATCAAATAATAGTAAAAATGAAGAAACTTTTGAAATAAATAATTATATTAATAATACTACCGAGACAGCCAAGAATGAACTTAGTAAACTTGGTTTAAAAGTAGTCATGATTGGAGATGGCAACTTAGTAACTAATCAATATCCATTATCATCAACTGTTACTAAAGAAAGTAAAGTATTCTTAATAACTAATTCTACTAATATAGTAATGCCAGATTTAAAAGGTTATTCAAAAAGTGATTTAGAAGTTTTATTTTCTTATTTAAAGATACCTTATGTAATTAAAGGAAATGGTTATTTAACTTCTCAAAGTGTTGAACCAGGAAAAGTAATAACTCCGGATATGGAAGTTGAATTAACTCTTACTAGTAAATTAAAGAAAGAATAAGACTTACATAAAAAATACAAATTTTATTGACTTATAAATGTTTTATATGTATAATTATAAGTGATTTGAATTAAAAAATATTTCAAATCACTTATTTTATTATTACTTGATAAATTTAATTAAAAAGAACTAAAAGGAAGTGATAAAGAATGAAAAATGAAATTATGTTATTTGAAAATCAAGATGTAAAATTAGAAGTCAATATGAAAGATGAAACAGTATGGCTTTCTTTAGAACAAATGGCTAAATTGTTTGATAGAGATAGAACTGTTATAACAAGACATATAAATAATGTTTTTAAAGATAATGAATTGAATAAAAATGAGGTATGTGCAAAATTTGCACATACCACTCAACATGGTGCATTATCTGATAAAACTCAAACTAGGGAATTAGAATACTACAATCTTGATATGATTATAAGTGTTGGATATCGTGTAAAATCTAAAAATGGTGTTGTTTTTAGAAAATGGGCAACTAAAGTATTAAAAGATTATATGATTAAAGGTTATGCTGTTAATCAAAAAAGATTG
>CANQYF010000068.1 GCA_947628075.1 uncultured Bacilli bacterium
AAAGGTTATAGCACAATGAAAAAAGATGAATTACTAGAGAATTTAAAATAGTAATCTCTTTTTTATTTTTAATTTTTTCTTAATCAATAAGGGAGGGTTTAAAATGAAATTAAATAGTACTGGTAAAAGAGAGATGCGCGAATTTATTGAAAAGCAATTAGAAAAAGTTCCAGAAGGATTTAGAATTCACCTAGATAAGGAATTATTAGATGAATTATTATTTGAAAAAGTAACATCAAAGTTAGCTAAAGGATACGCTAATGAAGGAGAAGACGTTGTAGCTAAATTTGCGGTATGGAGTGGGCCATTTTTAGCTAAAATTGATTTAAGTGAGATTTCTTTTGAAGATGTAGTATGGAATGTATTATCACATCAATATAAAAATATAGTTGATAATAAGAATTATTATGAAAATATAGGTAGTATTAATTATGTTAATACTAATGCACCTATAGATATGGCTTTAAGTTTTGATGGTAAGCATCCTTTCCATGGGGTTAAAGATTTTGTTATATGTGGTTGTGATTTTTCCCAAACTGATTTGTCTCATACTTCATTTTCTAGTGAAAAAAAAGATATCAGTTTAATAAATTGTAATTTCACAAATACGGGTTTAATCTTAGATTTAGATGCATTTGATAATTTCGAATTCGAAAAAGTAAAAGGATTAGATATTGTTACTATTAATCCTCAACAAATTAATAAAGATACAATCGAAAATGAATTAGAAAACTGTACGCTTAATGGTAAAGGTTTAATCAAAAATAGTGATTTAAAAATTAAAATATTGAGAGAATATGATCAATATAAGCGTAATTTGAAATGTAATATTTCAGAAGAAATAAATAAACAATTAAGTTTAATTCGGAAGCATAAAGATTAATTTCTTATGCTTTTTAATTTTTAATTAAAAAACTTGCTAATGTAAATAATTTCCGGTATAATTAAAGTTAGGAAAATAGGAGTGAGCATATGCGTAAGTTTATCGCTAGTTTAGATGTTGGATCTGCCTCTATTAAATTAGTGGTGGGAGAAATAGTAAAAAATAAGATAAATATTTTAGCATGTGTTGAAACACCTGCCAGAGGAATAAAAAAAGGTTATATCATTAATAATGAAAGTGCAACCGATGCTTTTCAAGAAACTTTTAAAAAATGTGAAAATATTTTGGGAATACCTATAAAAAAAGTTATTGTAACAGTTCCAAGTTTATATGCTGAATGTTTTTTAAGTAGTGGTAAGATTGCAATTACGGCAGAGGATAAAGTAATAAGAAATTCCGATATAGTAAAAGCTATGCAAAAATGTGTTTATAATAAAATACCGGATAATCGGGAATTAGTGACAGTCCTCCCTACTAGTTTTAAAGTAAATGATGAAGTGGTAAATAATCCTTTAGATATGATTGCCGAAGGGCTTACAATGAAATCTATTGTTGTAACTATTCCTAAAAAGAATATGGAAGGAATTAGTACAATTTTAAAAAATATTGGAGTTTCTTTAGTCGATATTGTCATATCACCACTTGGAGATTATTATGAATATAAAACGAAAGAATTAAATAAACAAATTGGCGCCGTAGTAAATATTGGGGAAGAAACTACGACAGTATCAATTTTTAATCGAGGTATACTTACTAATTTAGAAGTAATTGATATTGGCGGCTCTTCTATAACGAATGATTTAGCCTATGTATATAAGATTTCAATAGAGGATGCGAAAAAATTAAAAGAGCAATTAGCTCTTTCTCATACGAGACTTGCTCAACCAAATGAATCAATGACATTTGTGGATAAATATGGTGAAAATGTTAAAATAAATCAATATGATGCCTCAGAAATAGTAATGGGAAGATTAACCGAAATAATTAATCTAGCTAAAAAACAAATAAATCTCTTAACAAAAAAAGAAATTAGTTATATAATACTAACAGGAGGAGTTACAGAAAGCGTTGACTTTGACATTTTAATTGAAGAACTTTTAGGAACAGAAGGTATAATTGGAAATGTTGAAGAAATAGGAGCTAGAAATAATAAATACGCAACTGCTATTGGGATGATTAAATATTATAATAGTAGATTAAAGCTCAGAAATATTGAATTTTCAATATTTAATAAAGAAGAACAAGAAGAATTAGGTGGAACAGAAAAGCAAGTTAATTTACCAGATAATTCATTACTAGGTAAATTATTTGGATACTTTTTTGATAATTAAGGAGAATGTATATGAATGAATTACAAATGGATCAAATTGCAAAAATAAAAGTAATAGGAGTAGGTGGCGGTGGCTGTAATGCTGTAAATCGGATGATTGAAGAAGGCGTTAAAAGCGTTGAGTTCTATGTAGTAAATACTGATTTACAAGTATTGAACGCTTCTAAAGCTCCTAATAAAATTCAAATTGGTAAATCTATTACTGGTGGTCGTGGAGCTGGAGCTAATCCAGAAATTGGAAGAGCTGCTGCATTAGAAAGTAAAGGCGAAATTGAGGATGCTTTAAAAGGTGCTGATATGGTTTTTGTCGCTTGTGGAATGGGTGGCGGAACAGGAACTG
>CANQYF010000069.1 GCA_947628075.1 uncultured Bacilli bacterium
TTTAATTAATCATAAAACAATTTTAATCCTATAACAAAAATTATATATCCAGGTATTATTGCTGCACTACAAAATATTATTCTTAATATTCCTATAGCAATATTTCCACCATTTAAAGGATTTATGTTATTTATTATTTGAACTATACCTCCATATAGCATTACATAAATCACCAAATATAGCATAAGTGCTATTCCTAATGTAATTAATAATATTCCAAATACTTTTTTCATTTTATAATCTCCTTTAACTCTTCCTCTGTGTATTGCCTATTTTTATATTTTGCATTTAATCTTTTTTCTTTTACATACATGTCTTGCATCAAAAACTGTCTATTACTTTGATTTATAATCTTATTTTTATTAGAATTAAATACTTGCAATAATTCATAATTGTTTTTTATAACTCTTCTTTCATCTCTTACTTTCTTTAATTCTTTTACAAGTCTATATGATTCAAAGGCACTTATTTTATTATCTTCAATGTAATGTAATATATCTTGTTCTTTACTATCTTGAACACCTAATTGTTGGGGCAATTCTTCATAATATTTATCTAATTCGTTTAATTTAGCTATTATTTCTTTTACTTCTTCAATTATATTCATAAATAATTTTTTTCTATTCATCCTCCTATTTATTTTTTTCTCGTTTATTATAATTCCACTTATTTATTTCTACACCAAACAAGTGTGCTAATTTTAAAACCGCTTGTTTTTCTTCTTCACTTTTAAACCCAACTAGTAAATGTGGTGGTGTTGGTAGATATTCTTCAGTTGGTTTCCAAATATGTAAGCAATGCGGATGCATATTCACATAATCTTCTTCTTTAGGATGATATTCTACACATGCCTCATCTTTTCTCCAAAAGATATCTTTCATTTTACACATTTGATCCCAAGTTGGAGTCCTACTTGGCATACTTACCGATAAGTGTTCCCATCCCATTTGGTAACTGAAAATAAAGTTTAATCTTTTGCCGCTAATTGAATCATAATAATAACCACCCATTCTATCATTTGGAGCTTCTGCTTCAATAAATAAATTTCTAGTAGTTTTAATTTCTTCTATCGGTCTCATCTTTGCTCTCCAACTTCTTCTCCATGTTTTTCTAAAATGCTCATAGCTAATTTATGTAAATGTTCGGCAGAAGCATTGCCTTGCCTATAATCTTTGTGTTCATATAGCCTAGTTAATAAATAGTCTCTTATGTATTCTATATCATTAAGAACACTATCTAAAACTTCCATATTTCTTGCTGATATATTATCGTGATTTGTTTCACCATACCAACTTGTATCACCTATTTTGTTTCCTAAATATTCTAATAAATCAATTTTCATCTTCGTCACCTTTTACTACTAATTTTGCTTTTCCGATTAATTCAATAGCAAATTCGCTTTGCATTACTCGAACATAAGTTGTTCCTTGTTCAGGGCTAGGTACTCCAACCATAAATCTAATATCATTTTTTCCCTCACTATTTAAATTATCATTATGTATTTCTTTTTTTTCTATTATAATTCCTAAACAACCACACCAATCATGATTTTCATTGAATTGTACTACATCATCTATATTCATTATTTACTCCTTTTAATTCTTGTAATTTCTCTTCACAATCTTTTAAAGCAAAACAATATCCTACATTTTGTGCTTTAGAATATTCTACATTATCATCATCATCCTTAGGAAAATCAATATTTTCACTTGCCATTTTAAGCCACTTTTCAAATTCATTTAAAACTTTTTCAGTCATACTTTTACTTTCGTCTAAAACTATATTTCTTCCTATTTCTTCGTTTAACTCTTTTTTTAAAACACTATCATAATCATAATCTAACATTACTTTATTAGCAACTAAATGTGCCAACTCTTTATTTTCTTCTTGCATTTCATAAATTATATCTTGATTTGTTTCATAATTATTTTTGTTTTCTAACTTTAGCATTTCGTTTTCTTTTTGTAACCTAACAACCTCATTATATAATTCTATTTCTTCATTAATTAATTCAAGTCTATCACCTTTAATAGTTAATAAATCATGTTGTAAATCTATACTATCTTTTATTTCTTTTAATCTTTCTTCAGTCATCTTTTACCACCTATCAAACATTTAATCATTTTAGGGTCAACCCCTTGTTTAATTTTATAATACCAAACATAGTGTTTACCTTTTTTCTTTTTATACCAGTTTTTATAAATCGGTATAACATAACTACAACCATTTACTTCTTTAATAAAATCACAATTATATTTACTCGATTCAAATTTTAATTCAGTAGTTGTTCCAAGTTCTTTATATTCTCCATCTTCATCTTGAATATATATTTTTCCATAATTAATTTTGTCAATCATTTTTTATCCTCACTTTAATCTTTTCTAATTTCACATCTTGGAATAATTGAAATTACATTTTTAATTACTGGGCATCCATTTGTTAAGAAATAAGTATATTTTTCGGCTGTTTCTACAATTCCTACTATTTTCACTAAATCATAATCATTTATATTTTCTACAATTGCATAATCTCCTACATTA
>CANQYF010000070.1 GCA_947628075.1 uncultured Bacilli bacterium
GATTATTACGATAATGAAACCTTTAATTCTGATGATGTATATTATATTTCTAGTGGAACAACTAAAGAAGATGAATTGTTTGATTATGTTGGTATTCCAGATTATATGAAAACTAAAAAGTATTCACAAGATAAAAGCAAAGATAATTATGACAGAGAATTATAGATAAATAGTTATTTAGTGATATTTATCTTTTTTTGAATTTACACGATTTTACATAACTATTTGTTTTTTTATTGATTATCTTTTTCTCTTTTGATATAATTTAGGTGGAAGGTAGGGAACTAATTATGTATTGTGAAAATTGTGGGAATAAATTAAATGAAAATGAAAAATTTTGTTCTAACTGTGGAAAATCGGTAAAAATAATTGAAAAAAATGATTCAATTACAAATGATAAAGATTCAAAAGAAAAATTAAATAAAAATGATAATATGTCATTATATAAAATAAGTCCAATGATTATAAGTATTGTTAGTATGTCTGTTGCATTTATTATGGTTTTTTATTCTCTTATTTCATCGAGTGGAGATGATTATATGTTGGCAATACTAGTTTCTCCAATTGTGGCTCCATTTATGATTATTCCACAATTAGGATTAATTATATTTAATATAATAAGAATATTTAAAAATATAAAAACAATAATACCTGATATTATATTATTTTTAGGTGGAATAGGTATAAATATAGTAATATTAAGAGATTTTACTAATTACAAAATTAACTTTTTAATAATTTTAAATATTATTGTACTTATTGTTTATATTATTGATATTATTCTTAATAGGAAAAAAAGATAGGAGTTAAAAGATATGTTTTGTAAAAATTGTGGAAATAGAATAGAGGGCAATGTTAGTAATTGTCCTAATTGTGGAATGATGATTGATAATCAATCATTTCAATTAAATCAAAATTATAATGATGTAAGTCAAAATGTTGGTAATGTAAGTCAAAATTATAATAATAATGCCAACAATAATAAATCTAATAATAACAAGACAATTATTATTATAGGTGCTATTATAATTATTTTAGTTATATTAGTGATTATCTTTTTTATGATGAATAAAGGTAATGATAATAAATTAAATAATGACAATGGTAACTCTAATATTAATGATAATAATGGTAGTGAAAATAGTAATCTTGGTGGGTTACAAATATTAAATTTACAAAATCTTTCTTTAAATTATTCAAAAAATGAATGGACTATAGATAGTTCACAAGAAACTTCGAAAGATAGAGTTTTAAATAACTCATCAGGGACAATTAGAATTTCTTTATCTCCAGATATTTTTAATGATAGTATGTTTTATGCAGAAAGGGCAAAAGATATATGTGTTTCACCATGTACTATAGTTAGTGATTTAGAAGAATTAACGATTAATAATAAATCATGGGTTAAATTTGTTTATACTATTAATGATAGTAAAATTCTTCAATTATTTTATTCCAATGACAAAGAAAGCTATACTTTAACTTATACAACATCTTCTTCTAAATATAATGTTGAAATAAATAAAGTTGAAAAAGTTTACAATACTTTAAATATTACTAATGATTAAAGGAGGTAAACATGTATTGTGAAAATTGTGGAAACAAATTAAAAGAAGATGAAAAATTTTGTTCTAATTGTGGTGTAAGTATAAAAAAAGAAGATCACATCCTTGAAAGTAATAGAAATAATAAAAAAAATAATAATTCTAAAATAATTATTGGTATTATAGTTGTTGTTTTAATAATAGGATATATTATATTTTTAAGTCCATTTAAATATAACTTTGCAAGTGGTAACATCAATGATATAGGTGTTAGGTATGTTGAAGATAAATATGATGATAATTGTAAGTATGCAGGTCCTTATGGGGATAGTATGACTGGAAATCATGAAATTTTAGTTAAATGTAATAAACTAGAAAAAAATATAATTGTTAAAATAGAAAATTATAAACATAAATTGCAAAGAAAATTTTCTGATAGTTACTTATCAGTAAAATATGAAAATGATACGATATTACTCATAGAAGAATTAGTTACAAAAGCAGGATTAGGTGAATCAATTATTTTTATTGATTCTTCTAAAAAAGTTACAACTCTTAATGCTAATATATCTTTTGAAAAATTTATAAAATCATCTAAAATAAAGTATTCTTTTATTACTGAAATAAAAAAATCTAATATTTTAGAAGAAAAACAAGTAGAAAAATTAAAAGAGTTACTAATAGAAAAAGGTTTAAATTTTGAAACTACCATTGCAGTTCTTCCAGATGATGAATTTGGATTATATTCTGAAAGTGAAATTTTTAAAATGTTAGTAAAACGGCAAATTGCTTATTATAATATAGAAAATTATTAATAATTAAGTTTAATTTGAAGAATAAGTTGGTAACAACTTATAATTTATATGAGAAATTTAATTACACAAAAACTAACTTTTAGTCAAGTTAGTAACACACTACGATATTGGCAAGCCAATAACGAGTGTGCAAAGGGATATACC